>DATBUG010000529.1:0-1908 GCA_036516315.1 Citricoccus sp. | reverse complement strand
AGTCCCACCGGGGGCACCACACCAGGAGGCCGCTTCGTCCGCGCGAGCGAGACGCTCACCCGCCGCCGGCGGGCGGTGCCGCCAGGAAGGGCCGGACCTCGAGCCACTCCTGGACCGGTTCGCCGCCGGCGCCGGGCGCCGCGGACAGTTCGCCGGCCAGCTGGACCGCACGGTCCCACGACTCCACGTCGATGACCATCCACCCGGCGATCAGGTCCTTGGTCTCCGGCAGCGGTGCCTCGGTCAGCGGGGTCCGGCCGTCACCGCCGGACCGCACGAACGTGCCCTCGGGGGCCAGCGCCTGGCTGTCAACGAACTCGCCAGTCTGCTCCAGCCGGGCCGCGAAGTCCTGCATGTACTGCACGTGCGCATCGACCTCCTCCGGGGTCCATCGGTCCATCGGCACATCGTGCCCGGACGGCGGCGCGCCGCGGTAGTGCTTCAGCAACAGGTACTTCATGGGTGTCCTCCTTCGTGCTGCGGCCCGGGGTGTCCGAACCATCGGGTGAGCTGGGTCTGCAGGTCGTCGGGATCCTCGCCGGTCCACACCACGTGGCCGTCCGGGCGCAGCAGCAGCGCGGGCGCGTCCACGGCGGCCGAGGCGTCGGCGACGGTGTCGACCCGGTCCTCCCAGCCCGCCGCGGTGAGCCGGCCGCTCCGGTCGAGGAGTAGTCCCCGTCCAGTGCGCATCGCCTCGTACAGGCGCCCGTGGCGCAGGGGGACGTCCCGCAACCGCCGGCCGAGCATCCGGTGTCCGTCGCCGACGTCGTAACGGACCGAGAGGGCGGTGATCATCTCCACCAGGCGCCGGTTCACCTCGTCGATGTCCATCAGCCCGGCCAGCAGTCGCCGCACCGCCTGGGGGCCCGGGTCGGTGGACAGCAGCTCCATCTGGGCCCGCGTGTTGTCCAGCACGTCGGCGGCCACCGGGCGCCGTTCGTCCTGGTAGGTGTCCAGCAGTCCGTCCGGGGCCCAGCCGTTCACCGCGGCCGCCAGCTTCCATCCGAGGTTGAACGCGTCCTGCAGGCCCAGGTTGAGGCCCTGCCCGCCGGTCGGGGGGTGGATGTGCGCGGCGTCCCCGGCCAGCAGCACCCGGCCGCTGCGGTAGCGATCGGCCAGCCGCGTGGCATCACCGAAGCGGGAGAGCCACCGTGCCGAGTGGACGCCGAGGTCGGTGCCGGCGACCGCGCGCAGCTGCTGCCGGACGTCGTCCAGGGAGGGCGCCACCGTCCGGTCCCCGGCGACGCCGGAGGCCGGCACCACGATGCGGTACAGCCCGTTCCCGAGCGGAGCGACCCCGAAGCGCTTCTGGCTCTCGCGGACCTCGGCGACCACCGCCGCCACGGTCTCCGCGGGCACGGCGACCTCCATCTCGCCCAGCAGGGTCTCCACCCTGCTCGGCTCCCCCGGGAAGGCGATGCCCGCCAGCGTGCGCACCGTGCTGCGCCCGCCGTCGCAGCCGACGAGGTATCGCGCACACAGGGTGCTGCCGTCCGCGAGCCCGGCCTGCACGCCGTCGTCGTCCTGGTCCACCGCGACCACCTCGCACGCGCGGCGGACCGGCACGCCGAGCCCGGCGGCGTGCTCGGTCAGGATCGCCTCGGTGCGGGTCTGTGGGATGCCGAGGACGTACGGGTGCGCGGTGTCCAGCCCCTGTGGGGCGGGTGTGGCGATGCCGGCGAAGAACCCACCCACCGGATACGTGGTGCCCTCCTCGAGGAACCGCTCCAGCAGTCCGCGCTGGTCCATGATCTCGATGCTCCGGACGTGCAGCCCCAAGGACCGCACCACCGGACTCGGCCGCTCCTGTCGCTCCAGCACGACGGCCCGCACGCCCTGCAGGTGCAGCTCGCTGGCCAGCATCACTCCGGTCGGCCCCGCACCGACCACGATCACGTCGATCACGCG
>DATBUG010000528.1:0-4967 GCA_036516315.1 Citricoccus sp. | reverse complement strand
GGAATGGCGTGGGGCTCGGGCGGTTTCGCCGAGGCCATGCTGCTCTGGGGCGTCACGGTGCCTCCTGGGCGTCCTGGAACGGGACGGGTCGTCGGTGCGTCCCCGGCGCGAACCACTGATCGCGTCGAGTGAGGGGGGATTTATCCATTGAATCCCACCGTGAATGCCCGCGCAAGGGTCAGATTTCGTTTCGAGCATGTAAATGCGCCACGGAAACCCTTGTCAGGCCATGGGGGCTCTGCCACACTCTGGTGAACAGCCACGGCAGTACGCGAGGACGAGGTCCCGGACCCCCACGGACCTGTCCCGCCGCGGCCACTCGCGTCGACCCCAGGAGGCCGTATGTCCCCCCGATCGCATCCGTCCCACCGTCTCCGGCCCCGCCCCGGGGCCACCGGTCCCCAGGACCCGGCGGTCTCCGCCCTGGTGCAGCTGGCCCGGGAGTCCGCCTCCCGGCGGGTGAGCCGCCGGTCCCTGCTGGCCGGCGCCGGGGGACTGGGACTGGCCTCCCTGCTGGCCGCGTGCGGCACCGGAGGAGGCACGACGCCGGCCGGCGGCGAGCAGTCCTCCGGCCAGTTGTCCCCGGCCGAGGACCGCTCGGCCGAGGATCCCACCCTGCGCTGGTCGAACTGGACCCTCTACCTCGACTACGACGACGCCAAGGGCGTCTACCCCACCCTGGAGCGCTTCCAGGAGGAGTCCGGCATCGAGGTGACGTACACCGAGGACGTGGACTCCAACGACGGTTTCTTCGGCAAGTACCAGAATCAACTGGCCCGGGGCCAGGACATCGGTGCGGACCTCATCACGCTGACCGACTGGATGGCCTCCCGGTTGATCCGCCTGGGCTACGTGCAGGAGCTGGACACCGCCAACATCCCCAACCTGGCCAACCTGCTGCCGAACTACCAGGAGGTCGAATGGGATCCCGGCCGCGGACACTCCGCGACCTGGCAGGGCGGCTTCACGGGCCTGGCCTGGAACAAGAAGGAGGTCCCCCAGGGGCTGGCGACCATCGACGACCTGTGGGACCCCGCGCTCAAGGGCCGCGTCATCGTCCTGGACGAGATGCTGGACACCATGGGCCTGCTGATGATGGCCAACGGGGTGGACATCACCGCGGACTGGGGCGACGACGAGTTCGACGCGGCCCTGGAGGTGCTCAAGGAGCACATCGCCAGCGGACAGATCCGTCAGGTCAAGGGCAACTCCTACAAGGAGGACCTGATCTCCGGGGACGCCCTGGCGGTGATCGGCTGGTCCGGGGACCTGACGCAGCTCAACGTCGAGAACGGCGACCGGTGGGAGTTCGCCCTGCCGGAGTCCGGCGGGACCATGTGGGCGGACAACCTCCTGGTGCCGATGGGAGCCACCCACAAGGCGAACGCCGAGCAGCTCATCGACTACTACTACGAGCCGGCCGTGGCGGCCGAGGTGGCCGCCTACGTCAACTTCATCTGCCCGGTGGACGGTGCCCGTGAGGAGATGGAGAAGATCGATCCGGCATTGGCCGAGGACCCGTTGATCTTCCCCACGGACGAGTACCTCGCCAACGCGCAGATCATCCGGTCCCTCACCCCCGAAGAGGAGACCAGGTACAACCAGTCCTTCCAGCAGGCGATCGGCAACTGAGGCCATGGGACAGACGACGACCGAGACGAACCGGGGCATGACCGCCGGACCCGCCGGGCAGCGCGAACCGGGCCGCTCCGGGGGAGCGGAACTGGCCCTGGACCAGGTCCACAAGCAGTTCGCGGACTTCACCGCGGTCCGGCCCACGGACCTGACCGTGCCCGCCGGGGAGTTCTTCGCCCTGCTGGGCCCCTCCGGGTGCGGGAAGACCACCACGCTGCGCATGGTGGCCGGGCTGGAGACGCCCACGTCCGGAAGCATCCGGATCGGTGGCCGGGACGTGACGGCCCTGCCGCCCTACAAGCGGCCGGTCAACACCGTGTTCCAGTCCTACGCCCTGTTCCCGCACATGTCCGTCAAGGAGAACGTGGCCTTCGGGCTGCGCCGGCGGCGGGTGCGGGACTGGAAGGCGCGGGCGGAGGAATACCTGCGCCTGGTGGAGCTGGAACACCTGGCCGACCGCCGGCCCGCACAGCTCTCCGGTGGCCAGCAGCAACGCGTCGCCCTGGCCCGTGCCCTGGTCAACCAGCCGGAGATCCTGCTGCTGGACGAACCGCTGGGCGCCCTGGACATGAAGCTGCGCCGCCAGATGCAGTCCGAGCTCAAGCGCATCCAGTCCGAGGTGGGGCTGACGTTCATCCACGTCACCCACGACCAGGAGGAGGCCATGTCGATGGCGGACCGCTTGGCCGTGATGAACGAGGGCCGCATCGAGCAGATCGGCACACCGGAGGACCTCTACCACCTGCCCCGCACCGCGTTCGTGGCGAACTTCCTCGGGCGTTCGAACCTGATGGCCGGTGCCGTCACCAGCAGCGGGACGGGCCTGCTCGAGGTCGAGGCCGCCGGGCACCGGCTAACCCTGGACCCCGACCGGGCGGTGTCCGCCTCCGGGAAGGTGCTGGTGGGGGTGCGGCCGGAGAAGATCGACATGCGTCCCGCGCCGGAGAGTGCGGGCGGTGGCCGGGCCTCCGCGGCGAACCGGCTCACCGGGACCGTCACGGACATGGCGTTCACCGGCGTCTCCACCGAGTACCGGGTGGAGGTCATCGGCCTGGGCGAGCTCGGCGTGTTCGCGCAGAACCGCGGGGGCGGGCTGATGCGCCCCGGGGACGCCGTCGAGCTGACCTGGGATCCCGTCCACGCCTTCGGCCTGGACGGCGATGACGACGCCACCGCCGGGGACGAGGCGTCATGAGCCCCCGGGTGACGTCCCGGCCGGGGAAGCAGTCCGGATACGACCGCGCCGCCGCACTGGCCGACGGCACCGCCGCCTCCCGCAGCCGCGCCGGGTACGGGCTGGTCAGCCCGGGCCTGGTCTACCTGCTGGTGTTCTTCGTCCTGCCGGTGTTCACGCTGCTGGCCACCTCCCTGTACGTGAAGCCGCCCGGCGCGGAGGTGGGCGAGTTCGCCCCGGCCCTCGAGTTCGGCAACTACGCCGTCGTGCTCGGCGGCTACTGGACGGAGCTGATGCGCTCCTTCGGCTTCGCGCTGCTGGCCACGGCGCTGTGCCTGGTCATCGGGTACCCCATGGCCTACCTCATCGCCGTCCGGCTGCGGGGCCACGCGTTCATGCAGGGCCTGCTGCTGGTGCTGCTCATCGCCCCGTTCTTCACCTCCTTCGTGCTGCGCACCCAGGCCTGGAAGCAGATCCTGGCGGACGAGGGCTTCGTGGTGCAGGCGTTGAAGGCCCTGCACCTGATGCCGCAGGGGGCGTCCCTGACCACCACCGCGGTGGCGGTCGTGGCGGGCCTGACGTACAACTTCCTGCCGTTCATGGTGCTACCGATCTACGCCAACCTGCAGGCGCTGGACCCGCGGCTGCTGGAGGCCGGCCGGGACCTGTACGGCAACGACGCGACGGTCTTCCGGACCGTGACCCTGCCGATCTCCCTGCCCGGGGTGCTCGCCGGGACCCTGCTGACGTTCATCCCGGCGTCCGGGGACTTCG
The DNA here is from genome assembly GCA_036516315.1 of Citricoccus sp. Classification (GTDB taxonomy): domain Bacteria; phylum Actinomycetota; class Actinomycetes; order Actinomycetales; family Micrococcaceae; genus Citricoccus. Next base: position 1,384 of record DATBUG010000528.1, on the reverse strand, counting down.
TCAACGCCTCCATCCTGGGCAACAACCGGGACACCACGATGATCGGCCAGGTCATCGACTCCAAGTTCATGCGCGTACTCGACTATCCCGGGGCGGCCGCCCTGTCCTTCGTCCTGATGGTGGCCATCCTCGTCCTCGTCACCCTGTACGTGCGCAGGTTCGGCACCAGGGACCTGGTGTGAGCGGAAGGCAGGCCTCGATGACCAGTCAACAGGATCTCACCAGCACCGGCCCGGCGTCAGGGCTCGACGCCGGCCGGTCCCGCCCGCTGCCCGCGGGGGAGCCGGCGGGAGCCCGGTTGGCCCGGGTGGCCGGGCGCTGGGCCATCCCCGTCCTCGGTGGGCTCGCCTTCGTCTACCTGCTGGTGCCGATCGCGTACATCTTCGTCTTCTCCTTCAACCAGCCCGCGCGCACCAACCTGACCTGGCGGGGGTTCACCTGGGAGAACTGGCTGAACCCCTGTGGCGCGCCCGCGGTGTGCCAGTCCGTGCAGACCTCCCTGCAGATCGGCGTGGTGGCCACCGCGATCGCGCTGGTCCTGGGCACCCTGCTGGCCTACGGGCTGGGCCGGTACGCCTTCCGGTTCCGGGATGCCGCCGGATTCCTGATCTTCCTGCCGCTGGCCACCCCCGAGGTCGTGCTGGGCGCCTCGCTGCTGTCCCTGTTCCTGAACGCGGGCCTGCAGCTGGGGTTCTGGACCGTGGTGCTGGCCCACGTGATGTTCTGCATGTCCTTCGTGGTGGTGACCATCCGGTCCCGGGTGGCCACCCTGGACCCGCGGCTGGAGGAGGCCGGCCGGGACCTGTACGGCTCCCCGGCCCAGGTGTTCCTGCGGGTGACCCTGCCCCAGCTGGTTCCGGGCATCCTCGCGGCGGGACTGCTGTCCTTCGCGATGAGCTTCGACGACTTCATCATCACGAACTTCAACTCCGGGACCCTGGAGACCTTCCCGAAGTTCGTCTACGTCGCCGCGGCCCGAGGCATCCCGGCCGAGGCCAACGTCATCGGCTCGGCCATGTTCCTCATCGCCCTGATCGTGGTGGTGGTCATCCAGCTGGTGTCGTGGCAGCGCCGCCGGATGCTGGCCGGGGCCCGCTGACCGGGGCGGCGCGGCGCCCGCCGCGGCCGGAGCCGGCGGGACACGGGACGGGGACATGGGATAATGGCCCGCATGAGCGGTGGGGACGGAACGGGCAACGTGGAACCGGGTGCAGACGGCGGCGAGGTCCGCTGGCTGACTCCCACGGAGCGGCGCGCCTGGCTGAGCATCGTGGCCACGCAGATGCAGCTCATGCCCGCGCTCGAGGCGGACCTGCAGCGCGTGGGGCCGGTCAGCTTCTTCGAGTACCAGGTGCTGGCCATGCTCTCGGAGAACGACGGCCCG
>DATBUG010000527.1:0-6418 GCA_036516315.1 Citricoccus sp. | reverse complement strand
CGAGCGCCCGGGCGGGGTGAGGGAGGCCCTGAGCCGGTCCCGGGCCGTGGGGGCCGCGTTCCCCTCGCGCGGGGCGTGCCGGTCGGTGAGTTCTTCCGTGGGGGTGCTCATGCGGTGGCCACCTTTCGTCCCATGAGTCCGGAGGGCCTCGTCAGCAGCACGACGGCCAGCAGGATGACGACCACGAAGTCGCCGATGCTCCAGTAGTAGTTGGCGAACTGTTGCAGGACCCCCACGAGCACGGAGGCGACGGCCGCCCCCGCGAGGGATCCGAGGCCACCGATGACGGTGACGATGAACGCGAAGATCAGCAGCGACCCTCCCAGCAGCGGGGAGACGTAGCCGAAGTAGTGGCTGGCGAGCACTCCACCCAGTCCGGCCGCCGCTCCACCGATCGTGAACACCAGGGTGAAGGCACGCCGGACGTCGATGCCCAGGGCCGTGACCATGGACCGGTTCTCCACCCCGGCGCGGATGATCATGCCGTAGCGGGTCTTCTTCAGGAACAGCACCATGGCACCCAGGACCGCCGCGGCCACGAGGATCGTGACGAACAGGTGGTTCGGGATCTGCGCCCCGAACACGTTGGTGGTCATGCCCATCCAGGTGGGGCCGGAGATGAAGACCGGGTCGGTGCCCCAGATGCCCTCGAACAGGGCGATCGCCGCGAGGTTGAGCCCCACCGTGACGAGCACCTGTTCGATGTGCCGCTCGTACAACGGACGGATGAGGATGAACTCGGTCAGGGCGGCCAGCAGCGCCCCGACGAGGCAGCCGACCACGAGCGAGAGGGCGAAGCCGCCCCAGGAGGCCGCCCCCATCAGCCGGGCCGTCTCCCAGCCGATGAGCGCACCGAGGGTCAGGAACGCGCCGTGGGCGAAGTTCAGCACGCCCATCAGACCGTAGATCAGGGACAGTCCGGAGGCCACCAGGAAGTAGACGGCACCGAGGCCGACTCCGGTGACCAGCAGCAACAGCAGGGTGCTCATGGGTCAGGCTCCTTCGGGTGCCGGCCCCGTGCCCACGCCGAGGTGGCGGGTGACGAGGGCGTCGTCGTCCAGGAACGACGTGGCGGAATCGGTGGTGTGGACCACGCGCCCGTCCGAGAGCACGATCGCTCCGGCGGCGAGCTGGCGGACGACCGTCAGGTTCTGCTCGACCAGCAGGATCGGCACGGTCTTGGCGGCCTCCTCGAGGGCGTCGGCGACCTCGCCGACGATCTTGGGGGCCAGGCCCTTCGTCGGCTCGTCCACCAGCAGCACGCGGTTCTCGTTCATCAGGGCCCGGGCCAGCGAGACCATCTGCTGCTGGCCCCCGGACAGGGTCCCGGCCGGCTGCTGGGCGCGCTTGACCAGGTCCGGGAACAGGGACTCGACCAGCTCCCGGCGCGGGTGGTCATCGCGTTCGGACAGCCGGAGGTTCTCGGCCACGGTGAGGCCCGCGAAGACCTCCCGGTCCTCGGGGACGTAGCCCACGCCGCGCTGGACGATGCGGTGAGTGGGCAGGGCGTGGATGGGCCGGCCCTGGAGCTGGACCGTTCCTGAGTCCCGGTGGATCAGGCCCATGATGGCCTTGATGGACGAGGTCTTGCCGACGCCGTTGCGCCCCAGCAGCGCGGTGATGCCCGTGGCGGGGACGGAGAACGAGACGTCCTCGACCACCTGCTGGCCGCCGATGGAGGCCCTCAGGTGGGTGACGGACAGGACGGGGGCGCTCGCGCCGCCACCGTCCGCGGCCGGGGTCGGCGTGGACTGTGGGGTGGTCTGTGGGACGGTCTGCGGGGTGGGTTGTGAGGTGCTCATCGTCAGGCCACCTGCCCCATCTCGCCGAGGTAGGCCGCCTGGACCTCTGCATTCGCCATGATCAGCTCGGGACGGTCCACCGCCAGCAGCGTGCCGTGGTGCATGACCGCCACGCGGTCCACCAGGCCGAGGACGACCTCCATGTGGTGCTCGACCATCATCAGCGTCCGTCCCGAGTCGCGGTGGATGCGGCGGATGATCTCCACCAGCCCGGGCACGTCCCCGGAGCCGACGCCCGCCATGGGTTCGTCCAGCAGGATCAGCTCCGGGTCCGTGGCCAGCAGCATGGCGATCTCCACCTTGCGCTTGTCCCCGTGGGACAGCCCGCCGGCGGTGGCCTGGGCCCGGTGGTGCAGTCCGACCTGCTCGAGGCAGTCAGCGGCCCGGGTGGTGGCCGCGTCCGAGGCCCGCGGGAAGCGGACCAGGGATAGCGAGCCGCCCTGCTTGGCCTGGGCCGCGAGCCGGACGTTCTCCAGGACGCTGAGTCCGGGGAACAGCGAGGAGGTCTGGAACGTGCGGCCCAGCCCCGCCCGGGCCCGCCGCTCCACGGGCAGGTGGGTGATGTCCGTGCCGTTCATCTCGATGGTGCCCTCGGTGGCACGCAGCAGGCCGGAGACGAGGTTGAACAGGGTGGTCTTGCCGGCCCCGTTGGGGCCGATCACCCCGATCATCTCCCCGGGTGCGACCTGCAGGTCGATGTCCTGCAGGATGCGCGCTCCCCCGATCTGCAGGCCGATGCCCCGGAAGGCCAGGGCAGGGGTCTGGGTGGCCATGGTGGTCCTTTCGAACGTCGGTGACGGGCTGATGCCGCCGGTGTGGGGTGTCGTCAGCTCACTGGCCGGCGACCCGCGGTGCGGCGTCGGCGGCGTTCACCGTGTCGATGAGCTCCGGCGTCCACCGCTCGCCGTCCTGCACGAGCTGGGCCTGGTACATGTCCTGGACCAGGGCGTGGTCCTCGGCCCGCACCGTGGTGGTGCCCTTCGGCCCCTCGAACTCCCACCCCTCGAGGGAGGAGACCATGGACTCGACGTCCGTCCCGCCGCCCTCTTCAATCGCCTGGACGATCATCTGGCCGGCCACGAAGCCGTCCGGGGTGAACAGGTCCGGCGCGGCGCCCTGCTCCTCGACGTGCTCGATCATGAACTCCTCCACGTCGTTCTGCCCGGCGCCCGGGAAGTAGTGGGACAGGAAGGAGATCTTCTCCCCCGCGGCGCCGTAGGCACCGTAGGTGGCCTCGTTGGCCAGGCCGGTGACGATCGGGGCGGCCTCGAAGGCGCCCTGCTGCTCCAGGGCCTGCCACATGGACCCGGCGTTGGCCCCGGCCCAGGCCACGAACACCAGGTCCGGCTGGGCGTCCACGATCTGGCGGGCGAACGGGGTGAACTCGGTGACGTCCTCCGGCACCAGGATCTCCGAGACCTCGGCGCCCTCGGCTCCGAGCACGTCCTCGACGGCGGCGACGTTACCCTGGCCGAAGGCGTTGTCCTGGGCGAAGACCAGCACCTTGGACCCGTCCAGGTCCTCCACGAACTGGCCGGCGGTGGCGACGTCCTGGACGGACTGCCGCCCGGAGCGGAAGGTGTAGTCGTTGATCCCCGTCACGGCGTCCGTGGCCGCCGGTCCGGAGATGTAGAGCACCTGGTTCTGCTCGGCCTGCTCGGCCAGCTTCAGGGCGATGCCGGAGACGGTGGTGCCGGCCAGGATCTTGTACTCCTTGCCGATCAGCTCCTTGGCGATGGACACGCCCTTGTCCGGGTCGCCGCCGTCGTCGTGGTAGGTCAGGTTGATCTCGGTCTCGCCGACCTTGCCGGTACCGTCCGTGGCGTAGTCGATGCCGGCCTGCAGGCCCGCGTAGTACTCCTCGCCGTACGCGGCCAGCGGGCCGGTCTTGGAGTAGACGATGCCGACGTCCACGCTCTCCGGGGCCGCGGCCGAGCCGTCCTCCCCGGATCCGGTCTGGGTGGTCGGCGCGCAGGCGGTGAGGGCGAGTCCGGCGGCGAGGAGACCGGCGGCCAGGGTGGTGGATGAGTGCTTCACGAGGGGGCCTTTCCCTGAGGTCCTGAAGGTGCGGTGGTGGGGCGGGACGCGGATCCCGCGAGACGGCGGATGCCTGCCGCGGTGCGGTGCGGCGAACCCGACCTGAAAGGCGATTCAGGTTCTGCACCGAGTATGTGTGACGCGTCACACAGGCGTCAAGAGGTGTGGCTGACTTTCCTGAATCACCTCTCAGGTTGAGCCGGTGGGACCCTCAGGATTCCCCGCGCTCCTCTGAACTCCCCCGAACTTTCCCGAACGCGACGGAGCCCGGCCACCAGTCACGGTGGCCGGGCTCCGCGGGCGGTGAGCCGGCGTCAGTGCAGCTCGGCGCCGGTGGCCTGGCGGACCTGCTCCTCGGTGATCCCGGGCGCGGTCTCCACGAGCACGAGCCGGGGCCGGGCCGGGTCCGTGGCCTTGTCGACGTCGATCACGGCCAGGTCCGTGATGATGCGGTCCACCACCCCCTGGCCGGTGAGCGGCAGCTCGCACTGGGTCAGGATCTTGGGGCTGCCATCCCGGGCGGTGTGCTCCATCAGGACGATGACCCGCCCGGCGCCGTGGACGAGGTCCATGGCCCCGCCCATGCCCTTGACCATCTTTCCCGGCACCATCCAGTTGGCCAGGTCCCCGTTCTCGGCGACCTGCATCCCGCCGAGCACGGCCACGTCGATCTTGCCGCCGCGGATCATCCCGAAGGAGGTCGCCGAGTCGAAGAACGAGGCACCCGGGTTGACGGTGACGGTCTCCTTGCCGGCGTTGATGAGGTCGGGATCGACCTCGTCCTCCGCGGGGTAGGGTCCCACGCCCAGGATCCCGTTCTCGGACTGCAGCACCACGGTGCGCCCCTCCGGGATGTGGTTCGGGATCAGGGTCGGCATGCCGATGCCCAGGTTGACGTAGGACCCGTCCGGCAGCTCCTGGGCGGCGCGGGCGGCCATCTGGTCCCGCGTCCAGCCCTGCAGCCTGGTCTGGGTGCTCTGTTCGGTGCTCATCAGGCGTCCTTCCCCGCGGCCGCAGCCTGGCGCACGGTCCGCTTCTCGATCCGCTTCTCGATGTCGGTGCCGACCTCCACGATCCGGTGGACGTACACCCCGGGCAGGTGGACCTGGTCCGGGTCGATCTCCCCGGGTTCCACCAGCCGCTCGACCTGGGCGATGCACACCTTGCCGGACATGGCGGCCGGCGGGCTGAACTGCCGGGTCGCCTTGTTGAACACGAGGTTGCCGTGCCGGTCCCCGACGGCGGCGTGCACGAGCGCGTAGTCCGTGACGATCGACTCCTCCAGGGCGTAGGGCTTCTCCCCCGTGCCCCCGAGGTCGAAGGTGCGGATGTCCTTGGGCGCGGAGGCCTTCGCCACCGTGCCGTCCGGGTGGTACTTCATCGGCAGGCCACCGTCGGCCACCTGGGTGCCCACGCCGGAGCGGGTGAAGAACGCCGCGATCCCGGCCCCGCCGGCCCGCAGCTTCTCGGCCAGGGTGCCCTGCGGGACCAGCTCGACCTCCAGTTCACCCTCCAGGTACTGGCGGGCGAACTCCTTGTTCTCCCCCACGTACGAGGAGGTCATCTTGGCGATCCGGCCGGCCCCGAGCAGGATGCCCAGCCCCCAGCCGTCCACCCCGCAGTTGTTGGAGACGATCGACAGGTCGGTGGCGCCCTGGTCCAGCAACGCCTCGATGAGCTGGATGGGGTTTCCGGACAGGCCGAAGCCGCCCACGGCGAGCGAGGCGCCGTCCGGGATGTCGGCGACGGCCTCGGCAGCCGTCGCCACGGTCTTGTCCAGGGTCATGGTGCAGTTCTCCTTCGTCGTCGCCGGCCGCTCCGTCGCGGGCCGGTGGGTGCGGGTCGGGCCGCCGCTCGGCGGCACCGTCAGTGGGCGGTCCAGCCACCGTCCATCGTGTAGGAACCACCGGTGACCATGCCGGCGGCGTCCGAGGCCAGCCACGCGGCCAGCGAGCCGACCTCCTCGGGCTCGGTGAGCCGCTTGATGGCCGAGTCGGTCAGCATGATCCGCTCCACCACCTCGTCCTCCCCGATCCCGTGGGTGCGGGCCTGGTCCGCGATCTGCTTCTCCACCAGGGCGGTGCGGACGTATCCGGGGTTGATGCAGTTGGACGTCACCCCGTGCGCGGCACCCTCCAGGGCGGTCACCTTGGACAGGCCCTCCAGCCCGTGCTTGGCGGCCACGTAGGCGCTCTTGTACGCCGAGGCCCGCAGCCCATGCGCGGAGGAGATGTTGATGACGCGGCCGAAGCCCCGGTCGTACATCCCCGGCAGCGCCGCCCGGATGAGCAGGAAGGGGGACTCGAGCATCAGCCGGTGCATGAACCGCCAGTTCTCGGGGTCGAACTCGTGGATCGGGGACACCCGCTGCACGCCGGCGTTGTTGACCAGGATGTCCGTGTCCAGGCTCAGCCCCTCGAGCGCGGCGGTGTCGGACAGGTCCGCCACCCACGCCTCACCGCCGACCTCGGTGGCCAGCGCCTCCGCGGCCTCGGCGTTGAAGTCGGCCACCGTCACGGTGGCGCCGGCGGCGGCGAAGGCGCGCACGCACGCCGCGCCGATGCCGGAGGCCCCGCCGG
>DATBUG010000526.1:0-2100 GCA_036516315.1 Citricoccus sp. | reverse complement strand
CGGTGTCTGCGTGATGCGCGGCTACCACAACCGCCCGGACGTGACCGCCCAGGAGCTGGTGGACGGCTGGCTGCACACCGGTGACATCGGTTCACTGGACGACGAGGGCTACCTGACGATCACGGGGCGCAAGAAGGAGATCATCGTCACCGCCTCGGGCAAGAACGTGGTCCCCGCCCAGCTGGAGGACCAGATCCGGGCCGACGCCGTCGTGTCCCAGTGCGTCGTGGTGGGCGACCAGCGGCCCTTCGTCTCCGCACTGGTGACCCTGGACGCGGACATCCTGCCGGGCTGGCTGCCCCAGCACGGCATCCCGGCGGACACCCCGATGGAGGACCTCGCCACCCACCCGGTGGTGGTGGATCACGTCCAGTCCGTGATCGACCGGGCCAACCAGTCCGTGTCCCAGGCCGAGTCCATCCGGGCGTTCCGGATCGTCCCGGTGGACTTCTCCGTCGAGGCGGGCCAGATGACCCCCTCGTTGAAGATCAAGCGCACCGTGGTGCTCGAGGACTGCGCCCCGCTCGTCGACGAGATCTACGGCGCCCCCAAGCCCGCTCAGGCCTAGAGCATCCCGCTGTCCGGGACGTCGAGGCCGAGCAGGGCGTTCTCGACGACCTCGGTCAGGGCGGGGTGGATCCAGTACTGGCCGCGGGCCATGGTGTGTGCGTCCACCCCGAGGCTCATGGCCTGGACCAGGGGCTGGATCAGGTTCGGGGCGTCCTTGCCGATCAGGTGTGCACCCAGCAGTCGGCCCGTCTGCCGGTCCGCGACCACCTTGCACAGTGAGGTGCCGTCCTCCATGGCCCAACCGTAGGCGACGTCCCCGTAGTTCTGTTCCTTCACGGTGATCCGCTCCGGCCCGTACTCGCGAACGGCCTCCTCCTCGGTCAGTCCCACGGAAGCCACCGAGGGGCGGGAGAACACCGCCGAGGGCACCGGGCCGAGCGTGTTCGCCCGCAGGTCACCCGGGTGCTCGAGGTTGTGGCTGACCACGCGCTGCTCGTGGTTGGCGACGTGCTTGAGCTGGTACGGGTTCGAGACGTCACCGAGGGCCCACAGGCCGGGCACCGGGCTCCCGCCCGAGAGCAGCCGCTGGTACTCGTCGACGGCCAGTCGCCCATCCGGGTGCCGGTCCAGCCCCGCGGCGGCGGGATCGAGCCGGTCGCTGTTGGGCACGCGCCCGTAGGCGACCAGCACCACCTCGGCGTCCACCTCCCAGGTGGTGTGGGCCGGCCCGTCGAAGTGCACGGTCACCCAGCCGTCCAGGCCCTCCTCGATCCGGGAGGGCGTCCAGCCGGTCTCGACCTGCCATTGCGTCGAGGCCATCTCGGTGAAACGCTCCGAGATCGTGGCGTCGTGGTGGCGCAGCAGCTTCGGCGACCGGTTGACCTGGACCACCGAGGAGCCCAGTCCGGAGAAGATCGCGGCGAACTCCGCGGCGATGTACCCGCCGCCGAGCACGACGATCCGCTCCGGCAGACGGGGCAGCCGCATGATCGTGTCCGAGGTGTGGACCTGCGGCAGCCGGCTGCCGGGCACCGGGGGCAGCACCGGACGGGAGCCGGCGGCCACCACGATGTCCCGCGCCTCGAGTACCCGTCCGCTAGCCGTGGTCAGCTCGTGGGTCCCGGTGAAGCGGGTCTCCTCGGGGATCACCGTGGTGTTCGCCAGCTCCTCGTCCCGGTACCGCAGGCCACCGGCAGAGATGGCGTCGATCCGGGAGAAGATCCGGTCCCGGATCCCCGGCCAGTCCGTCCCCCCGATCCCGAGGTCCACCCCCAGCCGGCTGGCCTCCTCCGGTACTGCCGTCAGGGCAGCCGGGTAGGCGAACATCTTGGTGGGGATGCAGCCGACGTTGAGACAGGTACCGCCGAACGTCCCGGCCTCGATGATCGCCACGCGCTTGTCGTCCCAGAAGGGGGTGACCAGCGAGTTGCCGGATCCGGAGCCGATGATGGCGAGGTCAAAGTGTTCGGTGCCCATGACTCTCAGCCTACGGCTCCACGGACCCCGCCTCCGCTATTCACCGAGGGTCAGCAGCAGGTCACCGCCCTCCACGGCGGTCGGCCCGCCGAGGACGACCCGGGTCACGGTGCC
>DATBUG010000525.1:0-2543 GCA_036516315.1 Citricoccus sp. | reverse complement strand
CCGCCTGCGGCGGTGGGGCCGAGGGCGGGGCCGAGAATGCAGCGGCCGGCCCCCTGCGGATCAGCGCGATCCCGGACGTGGACCCCTCGGACCTGGCCGAGCGCGAGGAGGCCATGGCCTCCTACCTGTCCGAGGAACTCGGGGTCGAGGTCGAGTACGTGCCCGTCAGCGACTACGCGGCCTCCGTGAGCCTGTTCGGCACCGGGGACCTGGACCTCGTCTTCTACGGCGGACTGACCGGCGTGCAGGCCCGGCTGCGGACCGAGGGTGCGGAGACGCTGGCCCAGCGGGACATCGACGAACGCTTCCGCAGCGTCTTCATCGCCCACCGGGACGCCGGCCTGGACCCGGTCGAGGATGTGGCTGGCCTGTCCGCGCTGGCCGGGACCCGGTTCACCTTCGGCAGCGAGTCCTCCACCTCCGGGCGACTCATGCCCGCCTACTTCCTCCAACAGGCCGGCGTGGATTCGGCCGCGGACTTCGACGGCGAACCGGGCTTCTCCGGCTCCCACGACCTGACCATCGACCTCGTGGAGTCCGGCAGTTACCAGGCCGGAGCGCTCAACCAGCAGGTCTGGCAGACCCGGACCGAGGCCGGCACGGTGGACACGGACGTGGTCCGGGAGGTCTTCACGACCCCCGAGTACGCCGACTACCACTGGGTGGGCTCCCCGGGGCTCGAGGAGCGCTTCGGCGAGGGCTTCACCGAGGACCTGCGGCAGGCCCTGCTGGACCTGGACGGCTCCGACGGCGGGGAATCGGCCCTGCTCGAGCGGTACGGGGCGGAGGCGATCGTGCCGGCCGAGGCCGCCGACCACGAGCGCATCGAGGAGATCGCCCGGTCCCTGGGCCTGGTCCGCTGACGGTGACGCAGCCCGACCCCCTCCCTCCCGGTACTGGCGGCCCGGCTCTGCGGTTGCGGGGTGTCACGGTCGCCTACGGGCAGCGCCGTGCCCTGGACGGGGTCGACCTGCAGGTGCGCCCCGGGGAGCGGGTGGCCCTCGTGGGGCCCAGCGGGGCCGGCAAGTCCACCCTGCTGGCGCTGCTCACCGGGGCCGTGGCCCCCACGTCCGGACGGCTGGAGGTCCTCGGCGTGGACCCGGCCCGCACGCCCCCGGCCGCGCTGCGCGCCCTGCGGCGGCGGATCGGCTCCGTCCACCAGCGGCTGCACCTGGTGGGTCCGCTCCGCGTGGTCCACAACGTCAACGCCGGCCGGCTCGGCACCTGGAGCGCGGCCCGCGCCCTGTGGTCCCTGGTCCGGCCCGCCCGGGTGGAGGAGGCGCGCCGGGCCCTGGCCCGGGTCGGGATCGCCGAGCACCTGCACCAGCGCACCGACCGGCTCTCCGGGGGCGAACAACAGCGCGTCGCCCTGGCCCGGGTCCTGGTCCAGGACCCGGAACTGGTCCTGGCCGACGAGCCCGTCTCCAGCCTCGACCCCGCCCGGGCCGAGGAGGTGATGGGGCTGCTCACCACCCTGCTGGACAGCGGGACCGGCCGCGCCCGGACCCTGGTGGTCAGCCTGCACGACATCACCCTGGCCGTGCGCCACTGCGACCGCGTGATCGGCCTGCGCCAGGGGCGCGTGGTCCTGGACGTGCCCTCCGCCGCGCTGGACGCGCAGAGCCGGCAGCGGCTCTACGCGCTGGAGCCGGACGCGTGAGCACGGACCGTGTCACGGCCCTGGCCCGGTGGGAGGGAGCCGGGGACACCGCGCGGGCCCGCTCCGCTCGGACCCGCCCGGGGTCAGGGCGGGCCTGGCTCGCGATGTGGGCGCTCGCGGTGGCGTGGTCGCTGGGCATGTGGCTGGCCGACGGGCCGGTGCTCAACGCCTCGGGGTGGCCCCTGGTCCTCGAGTTCTTCTCGGCCGTCCTGGAACCGGAACTCTCCGCCGGCTTCCTGGCCCGGATCGGCAGCGCGACCCTGACGACCCTGTCCTTCGCCGTCCTCGGAACCCTGGCCGCCGTGGCCGTGGGGCTGGTGGCCGGCGTGCTGACCTCGGAGACCTGGTGGGCGGCCGAGGCCGGGTCCCGGGGCCACCGTGCCGCCCGCCGGGTGGGTTGGCTCTCCGCGCGGCTGGCCCTGGCTCTGCCCCGCGGAGTGCACGAGGCCGTCTGGGCGCTGTTGCTGCTCAGCGTGCTGGGCCGCGACCCGCTGGTGGGCATCCTGGCGATCGCCATCCCCTTCGGCGCCATCACGGCCAAGGTCTACGCCGAGATCCTCGACGAGGTCCCGTCCAGGCCGTACCGGGCGTTGCGGGAGGCCGGTGTGGGGCGGCTGCCCGCCCTGGCCTACGCGGTGCTGCCGGCCGCTGCGCCGGACCTGGTCTCCTACGCCTTCTACCGCTTCGAGTGCGCGGTGCGCTCGGCGGTCATCCTGGGGATGGTGGGGGCCGGAGGACTCGGGTTCGAGCTGGCGCTGAGCTTCGCCGGGGCCCGGCACGGTGAGGTGTGGACCCTGCTGTTCGTCCTCGTGCTCGTCGGGGCCGTGGTGGACCGCTGGGGTGCAAGCGTGCGGCGGGCCGGGACCCCGCTCTCCGGCCGGGG
>DATBUG010000524.1:0-2320 GCA_036516315.1 Citricoccus sp. | reverse complement strand
GTGCTCTCCGAGCAGCTGCCGTCCATGGACGTGATCCGGGACGACTGGGTGGCGCTCGCCGCCTCGGACAACGAGCGCGTCGCGGACGGTCTGACCATGGAGGTCTTGTCCGGATCGCCGTGGGTGTTCACCTATCGCACGCGGTCGGCGTTCACCTCGGTGGGGCGGCAGATCGAGCAGTTGGGCGTGAACCCGTGGATCGAGGCGGTGGTCGAGAGCTTCGTGATGCTGCCGCTGTTCGTCGAGCGCACCGACCGCCTGGCGATCATCCAGCGGCACCTCTCGCCCCTGGCCCAGCGCATGGGCGACGTCCAAGTGCTGGAACTGCCGTTCGAGGCGGTGCCGCTGCTGAACGCGCTGTGGTGGCATCCCGTGCACGAGCCGGACCCGGAGCACCGGTGGTTGCGCGAGGTGTTCGCCGCGGCCCGGATCGGTTTCGGGGAGGACGGGGCCTGACGGGCGCCTGTCGGGTGGCTGGCGGGGGTCCGACGGGAGCCGGCGGAGCGCTCCGTCAGGGTGCCGCCTTGAGCCCGCACCGCTGGATCTCGTCCAGCACCCGGGTACGCAGCTCGATGAAGACCGGCTCGGCCCGGGTGGTGAGCTGGGTGCGCTCCCGCCCCAGCGGCACGGCGATGTCATCGACGATGCGTGAGGGGCGGCCGCCGAAGACGACGACCCGGTCGCCCAGGTACACCGCCTCGTCGATGTCGTGCGTGACCAGCACGATGGTGATGCCCAGTTCCCGCCGCAGTCGGAGCACCAGGTCTTCCAGTTCGAAGCGCGTCTGGGCGTCCAGCGAGCCGAAGGGCTCGTCCATCAGCAGGATCGGGGACTCGTACGCCAGGGCCCGGGCGATCGCAACCCGCTGCTGCATGCCGCCGGAGAGTTGCCAGGGGTACCGGTCCGCGCTGTCGGCCAGCCCCACGACCTCCAGGGCCTGCGCCGCGCGGGCCAGGCGCTCGGCCTTGGGCGTCCCCCGTCCCTCGAGCGGGAAGGCGACGTTCTGCAGCACCCGCATCCAGGGCATCAGCGTGCCGCGGTAGTCCTGGAACACCACGGCGATCTCCTCGACGGCCCCGGTGATCGGCTGGTCCCCGAGGGAGACCTGCCCAGAGGTGGGCGGGGCCAGCCCGGCCAGGAGCCGCAGCAGAGTCGTCTTGCCGACCCCTGAGGGCCCGACCAGGCAGGTGACGTCACCGGCGCGGATCTCCAGGTGGAGATCGTCGATGACGACGACCTTCCCGGCGCCGGTGCCGAAGGACTTGCTGACGTGGCGCGCGGAGAGCGCGATGGGGGCGGTGAGGGTCTCGGGGGTCACGGGCGGGCTCCTTCTCGGGTGCGGGCGGTGGGGCCGGTGTCCTGCTGGTGGTTCCACCGCAGCAACCGGTGCTCGGCGAGGGCGTACACGGCGGTGAAGGCCCAGCCGATGACGCCGATCAGCAGGGTTCCCGCCCAGGCGGCGGCCAGCTGGAACCGCTGCCCGCTCTGCAGGATGAAGTAGCCGACCCCCTCGGTGGCTCCGTACATCTCGCTGACGACCAACATGACGATCCCGATCGTGATCGCCAGCCGGACTCCCACCGCGATCTGGGGAAGCGCTCCGGCGAGCACCACCTTGGTGATGGTCAGGCGCAGCGGGATGCGGTACGCGTGGGTGGCCTCGAAGATGCCGGGCTGGATGGCGCGGACGCCCGCGATGCAGTTCAGCAGGATGGGCCAGACGCACGCGATGAAGATGAGGAACACCTTCGGCTCACGCCCGATGCCCAGGGTGAGGATGATGATCGGCACGAAGACCACGGTGGGCAGTGAACGGAAGAAGTCCAGGTAGGGGTCCAGGACCTTCCCGACGCGCGGCATCATCCCGATCGCCACACCGAGTGCCAGGCCGACGACGACCGAGAGCAGCACGGCGAGGGCGTAGTTGCCGAAGCTGGCCACCGCGTCCCTCCAGAGCTGCCCGCTGCGTGCCCAGTCGACCAGGGTGCCGAGGATCTCGGTCAGGGGCGGCCAGAACACCGAGGACGAGGACGCTGAGGCCAGAAACCACAGCAGGACCAGCGTCACCGGCAGCCAGGCCTGTAGCAGGATCGACGCCGCGGGGGAATATCGTCGGGTGTCCATCTCAGTCCTCCACTCCGGCCGGCTGCCACCGCAGCAGCCGTGACTGCACCCGGCCGAGCCCCACGTTGACGGCGTACCCCAGCAGGCCGGCGGTGATGATGTAGGCGTAGGCGAGGGGGGAGTTGCCGCCCACCTGCGCTTCGGCGATGGCCGCGCCGAGGCCGGGGGCGCCCGTCAGGACCTCGGTGGAGATCGT
>DATBUG010000523.1:0-2413 GCA_036516315.1 Citricoccus sp. | reverse complement strand
TCCGGATCGACCAGGACGGGGTCTACTACGGGATCCTGGCCGCGGCCCGCCAGTTCGTGAAGCAGGGCGGGGGAGGGGTCATCGTCAACACCTCCTCCATCTACGGCGAGCAGGCCGCCGAGCTGTCCTTCACCTACAGCGCGGCCAAGGCGGCGGTCATCTCCTTCACCCGGTCCGCGGCCTACGAGCTCGCCGAGCACGGCACCCGGGTCCTGGCGATCACCCCGGGCCGGGCCAACACGGCCATCATCCAGCAGTTCCCCCAGCAGTTACGGGACCTGTTCGCCTCGGAGCAGCTGCGGAACACGATGACCGAGCCGGAGGAGATCGCCAACGTGGTGTCCTTCCTGTTCTCGGAGGAGTCCAACGCGATGAACGGCACCGTGGTGCACGTGGACGACGGCTACTCGGTGTTCAAGCACCGGTTCGACCTCCCGGAGTTCTGAGGTGCCTGCCGTGTCTCCGGACCAGACGCGCACGGACCCAGCGCGCACGGACCCAGCGCGCTCCGACCACGGGCGACCCGGGCGTGAGTGGCCCGAGCGCGAGCTCGCGGTGGACCTGGCCTGCCAGAGCGCGGCCTTCACCACGGACCCTTTCAGCGACGCGTTCGCCCGCAGTCTCCCGGTGCTGCGGGAGGCCGGGTACCGGCGCGTGGTGCTGGGCCCCCTGGACCCCACCAGCCGCGGGCTTACGGACCTGGGACGGCGGATCGCCGACGCCGGCCTGGCCCCCGTCACCATGGCCGTCCAGTCCCCGGAGGCGAACGTGGCCTCTCCGGACCCGCACGTGCGGCGCCGCGGTTTCGACCAACTGCGCCGGTTCGTGGAGATGACCGCGCGGATGGGTGGTGACCAGCTCAACGGGGTGCCCTACGGGGTGCACGGGGACACCGCCTCCCGCCCCGCCCCGGACCAGCTGGAGCGGGTGGCCGCCCTCGTCGGTGACGTGGCGGACGAGGCCGCGGCCGCCGGGATCATGATGACCTTCGAGGTGGTGAATCGCTACGAGACCGCCGTGCTGAACACCGCCGCCGAGGCCGTGCGCTTCGTGGAGCTATCCGGGTCCCGGAACCTGCGGATCCACCTGGACACCTTCCACATGGCTCTCGAGGAGGCGGACCTGATGGGCGCCGTCGCCCACGCGTTGCCGCACCTGGGCTACCTGGAGTTCGGCCAGTCCTCCCGCGGCCTGCTCTCGACCGGCAGCCTGGACCTGGCCGCGGTGCTCGAGGGGGTCCTGCAGCTGGGGTACACCGGGCGCTTCGGCGTGGAGGGCTTCAGCCGGCCCCTGATGGACGAGCCGGTGGCCGATGCGTTGAAGATCTGGGACACCACGTTCGCGACCGGCGAGGAGTTCGCCCATGATGCCGCTGTTCTCTTCGCCACCGACCCCGTCAGACGAAGGGACGCTCTCCAGCCATCTGGCTAGATTGGAGGGCATGGGCCCTCACCGCGATGATCTGTTGTCCTACCCCCGGCCCTCCGTGGCGGCGGACGTGGTCCTGCTGACGGTGGCCGACGGGGCCCTGAACGTGGTGCTGCGCCAGCGGGACAAGGGCCGCCACGCCGGGGAGTGGATGCTGCCGGGCACCATGCTGCGTGAACGGGAACGGCTCAGCGAGGCGGTGCTGCGGTGCCTGGAGACCCGGATGCACGTGCAGGGGCGCTCGCCGAGGCAACTGCACGTCTTCGATGATCCCGACCGGGACGACCGGGGCTGGGTCCTGACCGTCACCCACCTGGACGTGGTGCCGTTGTCCGCCCTGGACCTGGCCCTCGAGCACGGCCACGCCCAGCTGCGGCCGATCGACCAGGCCCACGGACTGCCCTTCAGCCACGACGAGATCATCGCCTGGGCCGTGCGGATGGTCCGCTGGGAGTACCAGCAGGCCCCGGACCCCTGGTGCCTGCTCGAGGACGAGTTCACCATGACCCAGCTGCGCCAGCTCCACGACGCCGTGGCCGGGGCGCCCCACCAGAAGGACACCTTCCGCCGGGCCATGGAACCCCAGCTCGAGGCCCTCGACGTCCGCGCGATGCCCCCGGGTGGCAACGGTCTAGGCCGGCCCGCCCGCGTCTACCGGCGCCGCCCGGACGGCTACCAACCGGTGCTCATCATGGCCTGACCTGCCTACCGTGGCTCCAGCCACGCGAGTTACGTACACGCCGCGCGTCGTCCAGCCCGGCGTGTCTCGACGTCCATCGTGTACGTGACGGGAGCAGGCGCCGCCCAGTCACCTATCCGCCCATCCACCCATCCACCTATCCGAGGAGACCCCATGAAGATCGAAGCCCTCGTCGTCGAGGAGACCCACGCCCCCTTCGTCAGGGAGGAACTCCAGCTGCAGGACCCCGGCCCGGGGGAGGCCCTGGTGCGGGTGGTGGCCTCGGGCGTCTGCCACACGGACGCG
>DATBUG010000522.1:0-2995 GCA_036516315.1 Citricoccus sp. | reverse complement strand
ATGTCCTGCTGCGCGGCGTAGCCGTTGATGAAGGCCAGGACGCCGGAGAAGGCGGTGCCGGCCAGCAGGATGATGAGGGAGACGGGCAGTGCCTCGGCGGAGACCATGCCCCGCAGGCGGAAGTGGCGCCCCTGCCCCTCGGCCCCGCCATCGGGGCGGGCGGGCACGGTGCCGGCGGCGTCTGCCGCTGCCGACGCCGGCGCCGCCGCCCCGTCCGGTTCGGGGAGCCGGACCAGCAGTCCGGCGACCAGGCCGAGGACCGAGAACGCGGTGCAGACCAAAAAGAGCGACTCGAAGCCGAAGGCGTCCGTGAGCTGGAAGGCCAGCAGCGGCCCGAAGGCCGAGCCCGCGGTGGTGGAGGTGCCGAACCACCCGGTGCCCTCACTGCGCCGGTGGCGCGGGATCAGGCCGATCACCGCGGTGGCCAGGACCGTGGAGGCGGCACCGAAGGCGATGCCGTGGACGAACCGCACCGCGATCAGCAGCCACAGGGTGTTCGCCAGCAGGTACAGGGTGGAGGCGACGAGGAAGGCGATCAGCGCGCCCACCAGGAGCCTGCGGCGTCCGATGATGTCCAGGGCCTGGCCGAAGCCCAGACGGGACACCACGGCCCCCAGGACGTAGGCGCCCACCGCGAGTCCCGAGAGGACGTCGGAGGCCTGGAAGCGGTTCACCGCGTACAGGGCCATGGCCGTCACCAGCAGGTAGAACACCATGGCCAGGAACAGGTTCGTCAGGGACGTCAGGATGAAGTCCCGGCTCCACAACCGGTCCCGGCCCGGTGGAACGGTAGGGGCAGCGGACACCGGTCACCGGCCTTCCTGGGCGTTGGGCGAGGCCCGTCCGGGCCGAACACATCCTAGTGCGACGACCTGGGCGAACGGCCCGTGCGTCGTCCGCCGCCGCGTCCGGCTCGGTCTACGCTGGTGCCCATGGCACGACGCGACTCCCTGACCTGGCTCTGGGTCATGGTCGTCGCGGCGATCCTGACGCAGACGTCCATGAACCTGCTCCGGCCGGTCACGAGCTACAAGCTGCTGACCCTGGGCGCGGATGAGGCGGCGGTGGGCCTGGCCACCGCCGCGTACGCGATCGTCCCGCTGATCAGCGCGATGTGGCTCGGCCGCGTCACCGGGCGGCTGCCCTCGCTGCGGGGGATGATCGCGATCGGGGCGTTCGTGATGGCCCTGTCCGGTGCCGCCCTGGCGTGGGGGAACTCGGTGCTGCTGGTCATGGTCGCCTCGGCCCTGCTGGGCATGGGCCACCTGGTCTTCACGATCGCCGGCCAGGCGGCGATCAGCCGGCGGGCCCCCACGCACCTCATGGACGCCGCCTTCGGCTGGTTCACCGCGGCCTTCTCCGTGGGCCAGATGGCCGGGCCCCTGCTGTCCGGGCTGATCCTCGGCAACGTCCCCCTGGCCGCGGCGGCCGCCGACCACGGCCTGGACGCGAGGATCACCGCGTCCCTGTGGCTGGGCGCGGGCATCTCCCTGCTCGCCGTGCCGGTGATGTTCTCGCTGCGGGGCCCCCGCCCGACGCCGTCCGGGGACTCCCGTTCCCGGGCCGCCGGCCCGGCGGACCCGGGCGCGCAAACCCAGCAGAAGGCCACGGTGGTGCGTATCCTCCGGGTGCCCGGGGTGCCCTCCCACATGCTGGCGGCCCTGGCCCTGTTGGCGGTCATCGACATCCTGACCGCCTTCCTGCCCCTCGTGGGGGAGGCCGCCGGGGTGCCGCCCCTGTGGGTCGGTGTACTGCTCGCGGCGCGCGGCGGCGGATCGGTCGTCTCGAGGATCTTCCTGCCGTGGTTCAGCGCCCGCTGGTCGCGCAACACCCTGGTCCTGGCCGCGCTGCTGCTCTCCGCGCTGGCCATCGGGCTGGTGCCGGTGGCCCTGCAGCCGTTCCACCTCATCTGGCTGGCGTTCGTGCTCATGGCGGTGGGCGGAGCGTTCCTCGGCCTCGGCCAGCCGCTGACGATGACGCTGATCTCCCGTGCCGTCCCCACCGACTGGCGGGGCGCGGCCCTAGGTCTGCGCCTGGTGGGCAACCGCGTCGGTCAGGTGCTCCTGCCCGCAGCCGCGGGCGTCATCGCAGCCCCGCTGGGCCCGGCCGGCGGGGTGTGGTTCGCGTGCGCGGTGCTGGGACTGTCCGGGCTGGAACGCGTCCTGGGGCGGCACACCGGCCCGGACGAGGACGACTCCCCGGGATCCCGCCCGGGCGGGACCTGAGCGGACTCAGTCCTCGGCCTCGTCCTCGTCACCCTCCCACTCCGCGTCCGCGTCCGGGTCCGCATCGTCGTCCTCGGACCGGTCCTCCTGGTAGTCCGGGACGCCGTTGTAGTCCTCGTCCCCGTCCAGCAGGAAGGTGTCCCGGCGCAGCGGGTCGATCGCGTCCAGGGTGTCCGGATCGTCGGACGAACCGAAGTCCACGGTGCCGTCGCGGCCGTCGGCCGGTTCCTCCAGGTCGTTCTCCGGCTCCTCGATGAACTGCTGTTCCAGTTCGTCCTCGTAGCGGGCCAACTCGGACCTCCTCGATCTCAGGCGACCACCGGAGCCGGTCAGATCCGCCTCCATCGGCCGCATCGTGGGGCCAGTCTAGTGCCGGCGCCGCCTGCGCGGCAGGGCCATCAAGGCCAGCCCGACAAGGGCGATCAGCAGGACGCCCGCGCCGCCGAGCAGCCAGCCGCTCATCCCCGTCAGCGCCATCCGGTCGATGGCGGCCTGCGTGTCCCCGCCCTCGGGCGCATCGCTGGCCGGGTCCGTTCCGGGTCCGTCCGCCGGGGGTCGCGGCGGGAGCCCGACGGCGGCGCCGCCCTCGGGATCGCCGGAGCCCTCGCCGGATGCCGGCGGAACCTGTCCGTCCGTCCCCTCGTCCGCAGTCCCGGAACCGTCACCGGCCTCGCCGCCGGGGAACCCGGGCGTCTGGCCGGTGCCGCCGTCCACCGGGGGAGCCGAGGGCGCGGTGCCGGACGGTGCCTGTCCGTCACCGGACCCGGCCT
>DATBUG010000521.1:0-4887 GCA_036516315.1 Citricoccus sp. | reverse complement strand
CATGGTGATGCCCGGCGGGTCGGACATCCGCCCCGAGCGGTACGGCCAGCCGGCGGCCGAGGGCGTCACCCTGACGGACTTCGACGGCCAGGACGACGCCGACGCCCGCGCGATCGCGTGGGCCGAACGCTCCGGCGTGCCCACCCTGCTCATCTGCCGCGGCATGCAGCTGTGGAACGTCGAGCGCGGCGGCACGATGGTGCAGCACTGGCCCACGGAACCGATGCAGCACACCGGGACCGTCCACGAGGTGTCCGTGGACCCGGGCAGCCGCCTGGGCCAGGCCGTCGGGGGGCGTCAGGCCGTGGAGGTCTCCAGCTACCACCACCAGGCCGTGGACCGGCTCGGGGACGGCCTGACCGTCGTCGCGCGGGCGCCGGACGGGTGCGTCGAGGCGCTGGAGGACCCCACGCTCGATATCCTCGCCGTCCAGTGGCACCCCGAGGACCGGGCGGACACCGTGGCCACCGACCAGGCCCTCTTCGACTGGGTGGTGGACGCCGCCCGCCGCCACCGGGAGGACCGGGAGCGCCGGCGCTCCTGGAACCACGGCCCGGCCACCCACTACCCGCACCAGCAGAACCGGCCGATCCGGCCCCGACGACAGGAGGACCCGGTCGCATGACCACCACCGACGAGCTGCTGCTCAGACCGCAGGACGTGCTGCCCACCCCCCTGGAGCTGCCCGGGGCGGACGTCGACATCGCCGTCGTGGCCCAGCTGAACCCGCCGGGCCAGACGGCGGAGACCTTCGGCCTGCTCCAGCGGTTCACCCGGGTCACGCTCGAGGAGCTGCGCGACGCCGGGGCCCGCCCGACGTTGATCGACGTCAGCGCGGACGAGGAACCGGACTACGCGATGCTGCACCGGGCGCACGGGATCATCGTGCTCGGCGGGGGCGACGTCGACCCGTCGTTCTACGGGCAGGATGAACCGATCCCGGACGAGTTCGGGCGCGATCCCCGCTCGGACGAGCGGCAGTTGCGGATGATCCGGGAGGCCATCGACGCCGATGCGACCCTGCTGGCGGTGTGCCGGGGCTCGCAGCTGCTGAACGTGGCCTGCGGCGGCACCCTGGTCCGGGACATCCAGCCCGGGGACCTCCACCACGGCACGGACGGCGCGCCCATGTTCCTGGACGAGGCCGTGGAGCTGGTGCCGGACACGCTGCTGCACCGGACCTACGGCCGGGACCGGCTCACCGTGCGCAGCGGCCACCACCAGGCGGTCGAGCGCGTCGGGGAGGGGCTGCGCGTCGCGGCCCGCGCCCTGGATGGGATCGTCGAGGCCACCGAGCGGGTGGCGAACACCTGGATCGTCGGGGTGCAGTGGCATCCGGAGGACAGCGACGGGATCGGCGAGGACCGGTCGCGGCTGTTCACCGCGTTCCTCGCCCAGGCCAGGGCTCGCGCCCACCACCGGTCCTGAGCCGGCGCCGTCCGACCTCCCGGATCACGGGGAGCGGACCTCACCCCAGTGCACGGCCAGGGTCGGCCAGCGGGTGGGCAGCACTACCCGGTGGCCGGCCTCCGGGGTCTCCGGGAGCCGGTCGCCGGGCAGGTAGTGCGCCGAGGTCGAGCACACGATCCGGTCCTCGGCGGTCACCAGCGCCACGGGGATGTGCAGCCCCCGGCACCGGCCGAGCATGATCCGCTCCAGGTCGCTGACCTGGATGTCCGCCCCGGAGACGCCGATGAACAGCTCGCCGCTGATCATGGGCACCGTGGCGGTGAGCACGTACTCGTCCACCCCGAGGTAGTCGAGGTAGGGTCCGGCGAGCGTGGGGGTCCCGGTGCGGCGCGGGGTCTCGAACCACGGCAGGCGCATGAAGTCGTAGTACTCGGTCGAGTCCGCGTCGTAGACGAAGCCGTAGGGCTCGAATCCTCCGTCCTGGCTGCGGACCTGCCACTGGATGAGCTGTTCGTGGACGGCGATCCGGTCCGCGTTGAAGATGAAGCCCGCCCCGTCGGCCATCGCCCGGCGGGAGAGCAGGCCGACGGCGTGTTCACGCATCGCCACCAGCTGCTCGTCGTCGAAGGGCCCCACCGTGTCCGGGAGGGCCGACGACCCCTCCGGCACCACGGCCGACCGGATGGCCGTGGCCATCCGGTCCAGGTCGGCGTACAGGTCGTCGAAGTCCGCCGCCAGGGACGCGGACAGGGACCTGACGATCTCACGGTCGGTCATCGGATACATCCTCCTGGTCCCCGTGCAGGGCAAGGGTGAGCTTCTGGTCGATCATGTGGAAGGTGTCCGCCGAGATCCGCCGTCCCGTCGCCAGCGCGGCGGCCTCGGCGTCCCGGCGTCCGATGGCATCGGCCAGCTGGTACAGCGGGTCCAGCGCGGTGTGCCGGTCCCGGGGGGTGCCGATGGGCGTCCACAGCAGGTCGCCGAGCTCCAACTGAAGCTGCAGTTCGACCGCCAACAGGCGCCGGGACTGGGCCATGACGGCCAGCTCGAGCCAGATCCGGCTGTCGGCCCGGGCCATGGCGGCGGCGTCGTGCGCCGCGGCGAACACCTCCAGCAGGCGGCGGAAGCGCACGAGGTCCCCCTCGACGGCCCGCGCCGCGGCCAGTCGAGCGCTGGCGGCCGCGACGGCGGCCCGATGGTCGCCGATGTCCCGCAACTCCACCACGGACAGGGCGGCGAGGCGGTCCCGGACCGCGTCCACGGAGGCCTGGGGCAGCGAGACCACGAACGTCCCGCCGTGCCGGCCGCGACGGGTGTCGACCAGGCCCTCGGCCCGCAGGGTGGACAGGGCATCGCGCACGGTGGTGGGGGAGACGCCGAATGACTCCGCCATCTCCAGCTCGCTCGGCAGGCGGTCACCCTGCACGAGCAGCCCCAGGGACATGGAATCCCGCAACCGGTTGGCGATGGCCTCCGCGCGGTCGATCTCCGGCAGGGCACGGTAGATGTGGTCGCGCAGCGTGCTGCGGCCCACGGGCAGCCGCACCGGCAGCGTCGGGGGGTGAGCCGGGTCCAGTCCGCTGGGATCGGAAGACAACGCAGTCCTCTCGGTCGATGGGGCGGCCTCACGCGTCGGTCCACGGCGGACGGCGTCGGGCGGGTCCCCTCCGAGAATAAGTCATCGGCCCTGATGCGACGGGGGTGGTCAGGGCGGGCGGTCCCGGCGGGCTGGTTCAGGAATATGCGCGGCCCCGTGGGCGTTCCAGGGAGTCGGTGCACGCGCCAGGCTCCTGGCCACCCCCTGCCACACGTGAGGAGTTTCCCCATGGCTACCGATTACGACACGCCACGCAAGAACGAGGACGAGATGTCCACCAGCTCCATCGAAGAGCTGAAGAACACCCGCACGGACACCCAGTCCGCCGCCGTCGACGTCGACGAGGCCGAGGCGGCCGAGGGCTTCGAGCTGCCCGGTGCCGACCTGTCCGACCAGGAACTGATGGTCCGTGTGGTCCCGGCCCAGTCCGACGAGTTCACCTGCGCCTCCTGCTTCCTGGTCCGCCACCGCTCGCAGGTGGCCAAGGAGAAGGACGGCATGCTCTACTGCACCGACTGCGAGGGCTGAGAGCCCCCGCCGCGCGGTAGCACGTCGGGCACACGCGTCAGGCCGGCCAGGTCATCCTGGCCGGCCTGACGCGCATCCGAGGCACCGGTGCCGGTCAGCGGGCGTGCCGATCCGTCACCTCGAGGGCGGCATCGAGGATCTCCAGGCCGCGCCGGGCGTCCCGTTCGCTGATGTTCAGCGGCGGCACCACGTGGATCCGGTTGAAGTTGGCGAAGGGCAGCAGGCCCGCGGCCTTGAGGGCCGCGATGAGTTCGTTCATCTCCGGGCTGGACCCGCCGTAGGCGGCCATCGGTTCCTTCGTGGTGCGGTCCTTGACCAGTTCCACCGCCCAGAACGCCCCCAGGCCGCGCACGTCGCCCACCGACCGGTGGCGCGCGGCGATCTCGCGCAGTCCCGGACCGAAGACGTTCTCCCCGAGCCAGGCGGCGTGCTCGACCATCCCTTCCTCGGCCATCACGGTGATGCAGGCGACCGCGGCGGCGCAGGCCAGGGGGTGGCCCGAGTAGGTCAGCCCGCCCGGATAGGCCCGCTCGGTGAAGGTCTCGTAGATCTCCTCGGAGATGGCGACCCCGCCGAGGGGGACGTAGCCGGAGTTGACGCCCTTGGCGAAGGTCAGCAGGTCCGGGACCACGTCCCAGTGCTCGACGGCGAACCACTTCCCGGTCCGGCCGAAGCCGGCCATGACCTCGTCGGCGATGTAGACGATGCCGTACTTGCGGGTCAGCTCGCGGACCCCGGCCAGGTACCCGGCCGGGGGCACGTAGATCCCCGCGGTGCCCGGGACCGACTCCAGGATCAGGGCCGCGATGTTCTGCGGGCCTTCCAGCACGATCAGGTCCTCCAGGTGGCGCAGGGCCCGCTGGGTCTCCTCGGCCTCGGAGGCCGCGTGGAAGTAGGAGCGGTAGGGGTAGGCGGGCATGAAGTGCACGGCACCGGAGTCGGAGTAGTCGTTGGGGACGCGGCGCGGGTCCCCGGTGACGTTCACCGCCAGCTGGGTGCCTCCGTGGTAGGAGCGGTAGGCCGAGAGGACCTTGTGTCGGCCGGTGTGCAGGCGGGCCATCCGGATGGCGTGCTCGACGGCGTCGGCCCCGCCGTTGGTGAAGAACACGTGGTCCAGGTTCCCCGGGGTGCGCTCGGCGATCAACCGGGCGGCCTCCGAGCGGGCGTCGTTGACGTGGGCCGGGGCGATGGTGCACAGGGTGCGGGCCTGATCCACGATGGCCTCGACGACCCGGGGGTGCTGGTGACCGATGTTCGTGTTGACCAACTGGGATGAGAAGTCCAGCAGTCGCCGGCCCTGCCCGTCCCACAGGTAGGAACCCTCGGCCTTGATCACGGTCATCGGCTGCAGG
>DATBUG010000520.1:0-4074 GCA_036516315.1 Citricoccus sp. | reverse complement strand
CGGAACCACGGCGTTCTGGGTCTTCGGGCTCGTGCTGTGCTTCTTCGTCGGTCCCGTGCAGTCGGCCTCCCGGTCCTTCCTCGGCCGGCTGACCTCCGAGGAACACGCGGGGGAGATCTACGGGCTCTACGCCACCACGGGGCGGGCCGTGTCCTTCCTCTCGCCGGCGCTGATCTCGGTGGCGATCGCCGTCACGGGGGACTCGCGCGCCATGGTGCCGGCCATCCTGGTCGTGCTGGCCCTGGGCCTGGTCCTGCTGGCCCGGGTGCGCGATCCCCGGCCGAGGCATTGAATCGACACGCTGTCCAGTCCCTTCGCCGAGAGGGGAATTCGCGGCGAAATAGCCCCTCAGTGGCCCTTCAGGCCCGAAAATCGGCCGTCGGCCTCGGGCCGCCCAGTAGTATGGACCCCGACTCCCGACCCCGATTGCCGGAGGATGCCGCGTGCTGACCGTGCTCATTGCACTCTTCGCAGTGGCACTGGTGGCGCCGCTCATCTTCCGGCTCGCAGACCGGAACGGCTTCTACGTGCTGGCCGCGGTTCCGGCCGCCGGCTTCGTCTGGCTGCTGACCCGGCTGCCCGAGGTCCTGGAGACCCAGCGGGCCGTCAACGCCGGCGCGGCCCCGCCCTCGCACGAGCCCGGCGGACTGGTCCAGACCTATCCCTGGATGCCGGACCTCGGGATCGAGCTGAGCTTCCGGATGGACGCCCTGGCTGCGTTCATGGGACTGATCGTGCTGGGCGTCGGGGCGCTCGTCCTGGCCTACTGCGCCCGCTATTTCAAGCCCGGCGAGCCCCGCAACACCGCCTTCGGAGCGCAGCTCGTCGCCTTCGCCGGCTCCATGTTCGGCCTCGTCACCACGGACGACCTGATCGTCCTCTACACCTTCTGGGAACTGACCTCCGTCCTGTCGTTCCTGCTCATCGGCTACTCGGCCCACCGCATCTTCGCCCGCCGCTCCGCCATCCAGGCGCTCATCGTCACGACCTTCGGCGGGCTGGCCATGCTCGTCGGCCTCGTCATGCTGGGCCAGGCCGCGGGGACCTACCGCATCGCGGAGATCGTGGCGGAGGGACCGGCCCTGCTCTCCGGCCCCTACGGGGGAGCGTTCATGGAGTGGGCGATCGTGCTGGTCCTGGTCGGTGCCCTGTCCAAGTCCGCCCAGGTCCCCTTCCACTTCTGGCTGCCGGCCGCGATGGCGGCTCCCACGCCGGTGTCCGCCTACCTGCACGCCGCGGCCATGGTGAAGGCCGGCGTCTACCTGGTGGCCCGCTTCGCCCCGGCCTTCGCGGAGTCCTGGTGGTGGCAGGCCCTGGTGATCGGCGTCGGACTGTGGACCATGCTCGTCGGGGGGTGGCGGGCCCTGCGGCAGACGGACATCAAGCTCATCCTGGCCTACGGCACCGTGTCCCAGCTCGGTTTCCTCATGGTGGCCAACGGACTGGGCAACCGGGACGCCGCCATGGCGGGACTGGCCATGCTGGTGGCCCACGCGCTGTTCAAGGCGCCGCTGTTCATGGTGGTCGGCATCATCGACCACGAGGCCGGCACCCGTGACCTGGCCCGGCTCTCCGCGATCGGCCGCAACCACCCGTGGCTGTTCACCACCGCGCTGGTCTGCGCGGCCTCCATGGCCGGCATCCCGCCGCTGTTCGGTTTCGTGGCCAAGGAGTCCGTCCTGGAGTCCCTGGTCCACTGGGGCGAGCATGGCGCCCACGCCGGCCTGTGGGCCGCGGTGTGGGCCTGGGCCCCGCTCGTGCTGGTGTCCCTGGGCACCGTGCTGACCGTGGCGTACTCCGCGCGCTTCCTGTGGGGAGCCTTCGCGGTCAAGACCCTGCCGACGGACGACGGCATCGTCACGGTGGAGGACACCCGCTTCCACGGCCCGGTCACCGCTGGTGCCCTCGGCCCCTCCGCCCTGATGGCCCTGGCCTGCGTGGTCGGCGCGTTCATCCCCGGCACCATGGAGGCCCTGCCCGCCGTCTTCGGCCAGTCCATGGCCCCGCTCGAGCCCGGCGCCGAGGCCGCCTACCTGGCTCTCTGGCACGGACTGACCCCGGTCCTCGGGCTCTCGGTGGCCATCATCGTGGTGGGCCTGGTGCTCTACGCGGTCAAGGATCCCGTGGCCCGGGTCCAGGCCGCGGTCCCGTCCTGGGTGGACGCCCAGCGCGTGTACCGCGCCTCGCTGGCCCTGCTGGACGACGTCGCCATCTGGGTCACGGGCCGCACCCAGCGCGGTTCGCTGAGCTACTACCTGTTCATCATCCTCGCCGTGGCGCTGCTGGCCCCGGCCACGGCCCTGGTCTTCCCGCTGGAAAACGACGGTGGCACCGGCCTGGCGCAGTCCGTGCTGGGCTCCGCGCAGTGGACCATCGCGGACACGGTCGCCCAGGTCCTGGTAGGCGCGGCCATGGTGGTCGGCACGATCGCCGCCATCCGGGCACGCAAGCGCTTCATGGCCGTGCTGCTGGTCTCGATCACCGGGTACGGCCTCGCCGCGGTGTTCGCCCTCCAGGGGGCGCCGGACCTGGCCCTGACCCAGCTGCTGGTGGAGTCGATCGTCCTGGTGGCCATGGTGCTGGGACTGCGCATGCTGCCCCCCGGCTGGTACACGCGCCGCCGCTCCGAGTTCCGCGTGCCCCGGGCCATCCTCGGCATCGCCTTCGGGGCGGTCATGATCGCGGTCGCGGTCACGGCGCTCGCCTCCCGGACCGCGGAGCCGATCTCGCTGGAGATGCCGCACCTGGCCTACGACGAAGGCGGGGGCGCGAACATCGTCAACGTCCTTCTGGTGGACATCCGTGCCTGGGACACCTTCGGGGAGATCACCGTGCTGGCCGCCGCCGCCACCGGCGTGGCCTCGCTGGTCTTCATCCAGCACCGCGACCGCCGGGCGGGAAACCTGCAGGAGGTGGCCTCCGGATCCGTGGGCCGCTACCGGCCCAGTGGTCCGCTGGAGACCCAGGAACTGGCCGCCGTGCGCAAGTTCGCGATCGTGGACCAGGACCAGTGGCTCGTGGCCGGGCGCACGGTGGCCCCGGAACGGCGCTCGATCATCTTCGAGGTCGTCACCCGGCTGATCTTCCACGTGATCATCCTGTTCTCGATCTACCTGCTGCTGGCCGGCCACAACACCCCCGGTGGCGGCTTCGCCGGTGGCCTGATCGCGGGCCTGGCGCTGACCATCCGCTATCTGGCCGGCGGCCGCTACGAGCTCGAGCAGGCGATGCCGATCCCGGCCGGCGTGCTGCTCGGCGCCGGCCTGGCCGTGGCCGCACTGACCGGGGCGGTGCCGCTGGTCTTCGGCGGTGAGGTGTTCCAGTCCGTCATCGTCGAGTTGGACCTGCCCGTCCTCGGCCACATCAAGTTCGTCTCCTCGACCCTCTTCGACATCGGCGTCTACCTCGTCGTCGTCGGCCTCGTCATCGACGTGCTGCGCTCCCTCGGCTCCGAGGTGGACCGCCGCGCGGAGAGCGAGGGGGCCGCGCAGGCCGAGGCCGCGCGCCGCCGTCGGGAGGCCCAGGCCGAGGCCGCGGCCGCGCTGGCCGCCGCAACCGGCACCGCCTCCAGCAGTGGCAGCACCGTGGCGGGGGAGCACCCCGCCACCTCGGGTGCCGGCCGGGACCATGGCACCGGGACGGTGGGATCATGAGCGTGAACATCGTGCTGCTGCTGGTCATGGGCGTGATGTACGCCGGTGGCATCTACCTGCTGCTGGAACGGACCCTGACCCGGGTGCTGCTGGGCCTGGTGCTGATGACCAACGCCACCAACCTGCTGATCATGATCATGGCCGGGGCGCCCGGCCGGGCTCCCCTGGTGGTGGACGGGCTCGCCCCCGAGGAGTACACGGACCCCCTGCCCCAGGCACTGATCCTGACCTCGATCGTCATCTCCTTCGCCATCACCGCCTTCATGCTCGGCATGATCTACCGGTCCTGGAAGCTGGGCCGGCGGGACGAGGTCCTGGTGGACACCGAGGACGTCAAGGTCGCCGAGCAGCCGTCCTTCGACGCGGAGGACGACGCCGAGCTGCAGGAGGAGACCTCCGAGTTCCTCGACGAACACGAGGA
>DATBUG010000519.1:0-5457 GCA_036516315.1 Citricoccus sp. | reverse complement strand
CCGTGGAGTGCCCCCCGCGCGCGGCCTGCGCGGCCGCGACCTGCGGACAGATGACCACGTCGCCGAGCAGGCCCTCGGCGCTCGGGGACTGTTCGGTGCCCGGACGCAGCTCGTCCATCGGGAAGCTCATCACGTCCGTGGGACCGGGCAGGTCCATCCACTCCAGGTGCAGCTGTTCCATGGCCGCCTCGTCCACACAGATCACGGAGAGCTCGGCCCCCGGGTGCACGTACAGGGCGTCCAGCACGGAGCGGGCCAGGGCGAGCAACGCCTCCTCGTCGACGGCGACGCCGGACTCGTTCACCACCTCAACGGCCACGGGTGCTCCCCTCGTACGCGTCCACGATCCGGCTGACCAGCCGGTGCCGGACCACGTCCGCGGACTGCAGCCGGACCACCGCGATGTCGTCAAGCCCCTCGAGCACGGACACCGCCTGCGCCAGGCCGGAGTCGGTGCCCCGGGGCAGGTCCACCTGACTGGTGTCTCCCGTGACGACCATGTGCGAGCCGAACCCCAGCCGGGTGAGGAACATCTTCATCTGCTCGCCCGTGGTGTTCTGTGCCTCGTCGAGGATGATGAAGGCGTCGTTGAGCGTGCGCCCGCGCATGTAGGCCAGCGGCGCCACCTCGATCGTCCCGTCCGCCATCAGCCGCGGGATGGACTCCGGCTCGACCATGTCGTGCAGGGCGTCGTAGAGGGGACGCAGGTACGGGTCGATCTTCTCGGACAGGGTTCCGGGCAGGTAGCCGAGCCGCTCGCCGGCCTCCACGGCCGGGCGGGTCAGGATGATCCGGTTGACCTCCTTGGCCTGGAGGGCCTGCACGGCCTTGGCCATGGCCAGGTACGTCTTGCCGGTGCCGGCCGGGCCCAGGCCGAACACGACCGTGTGCTGGTCGATGCACTCGACGTAGCGCTGCTGGTTGACCGTCTTGGGCCGGATCTTCCGCCCGCGGCTGGAGAGGATGGACGCGGACAGCAGTCCGGAGGCGCGCGCCCCGGACCCTCCCCGCACCAGGGTCGTGACCTGTTCGACGACCTCCGGGGTGATGGTGGTGCCCCGCCGGGCCAGTCCGTTGAGGTCCTCGATGATCTGGCGGGCCTGGTCCACGTCCGCCGTGCGGCCGTCCACGTCGAGGTCGTGGCCACGCACGGCCACCGCGAGACCCGGGTAGATGCCCTCGAGGATCCGCAGCAGCAGGTCCTGTGTCCCCAGCGTCCGGACCATGTCCTCGGCGGAGGGGAACGTGATGGTGACCTGGTCCCGGTCGGGGCCGGTCGGTTCGGTCGGTTCGGTGGGAAGACTCAAGGCGGGGGGTTCAGCTCCTGCTGTGGTGGATGGCTCTAGGGGAAGTCTACGGCCGGGATCCGAAACGTCCCAGCAGTTGCTGGACGACGGCGATCGCGGCCGGCCCCGCGGTGGACGAGCGCAGGACGTTGCGGCCGAGCAGGACCGGCCTGGCGCCGGCCCCGCGGAGCGCGTCGAGCTCGGCGGGGCTGATCCCACCCTCGGGCCCGACGACCAGCACGACCCGTTCCACCGGGCCGTCCGCACCGTCCCCACCGGTCAGCCCGGGCACGCCGGTCACCGCCTCGCCCAGCGCCGCGTCGGCCTCCTCATGCAGCACGAGGACCAGCGTGCCGGCGGTGCAGACGTCTCGGACCCCGACGCCGTCGAGCACCTCGCGCACCCCGGGCACCGTGGAGCGCCGGGCCTGCTTCGCGGCGGCCAGCAGGGCCGCCTCCCACTTGGCGACGGCCTTGGCGGTCTTGCCGTCCTTGCCACCCTTGCCACCCTTGCCGCCGCTCCAGCGCACGATCGACCGCTCGGCCTGCCAGGGGTGCACCGCGTCGAGGCCGAGCTCGGTGCCGGCCTGGATCGCCAACAGGTCCCGGTCGCCCTTGGCCAGGGCCTGGACGAGGACCAGCTCGGGCCGGGGCGCCGGTTCATCCGTCACGGTCTGCGCCGTCGCCTCGAGCCGCTCCGGCCCGGCCGTGACGACGGTGGCGGTGACCCGCCGGCCGGAGCCGTCGGCCACGTCCAGGGCCTCCCCCGGAGCCAGGCGCATGGACTGCGCGGCGTGGCGGGCCTCCGGTCCGGTGAGCACGACCGTGTCCCCGGGGCCGGTGCCGGCCAGGGACCCGGGCTCGGCGTAGAACAGCGGGTTGCTCATGGCCGGCCGCTCACAGGTGCTTGAAGTTGTCCCGCAGCTTGGAGAACAGGCCACGGTGCTCGGTGGTGCCGTGGACGGTCTCCTCGCCGCGGGCCACGGCCAGCTCCTCGAGCAGGCGGCGCTGCTCGTCGTCGAGCCGGGTGGGGGTCTCCACGCGCAGGGTGACCTTCAGGTCACCGCGCCCGGAGCCGCGCAAACGTCCCACGCCCAGCCCCTTGAGCACCTGGACCTCACCGGACTGGGTCCCCTCACGCACGGGCACCGGCTGCTCGCCGTCGAAGGTGTCCAGCGTCAGGGTGGTGCCGAGCGCGGCCGCCGTCATGGGCACGGACATCGTCGCCAGCAGGTCGTCCCCCTCGCGGGTGAAGACGTCGTGCGGGCGGACGTCGATCTCCACGTAGAGGTCGCCGTGGGGCCCGCCGCCCGGCCCGGACTCGCCACGTCCGGCCAGCTGGATGCGGGTGCCGGTGGCCACGCCGGCGGGGATCTTCAGGGTCATCGAGGCCCGGTCCCGGACGCGGCCCTGCCCGGAGCACTCGCGGCACGGGTCCGGGATCACGGTGCCGAAGCCCTGGCAGGCCGAGCAGGTCTCCGCGGCCATCACGGTCCCGAGGATGGACCGCACGGGACGGCGCACGGCGCCCTGGCCGTGGCAGATGGTGCAAGTCTCCGGGTGCGTCCCGGGCTGGCAGCAGGACCCGTTGCACTCCGGGCAGACCACGGCGGTGTCCACCTCGATGGTCTTGTCCACCCCGAACACGGCGTCGACCAGGTCGATGCGGACCGTGATCAGCGCGTCCTGGCCGCGGCGGGTCCGGCTGGCGGGGCCGCGGCCACCGCCCATCCCACCGCCGCCTCCGCCACCGAAGAAGGTCTCGAAGATGTCCTGGAACCCGCCGAAGTCGCCCCCGCCGAAGCCGCCCATGCCACCAGTGCCGTTCTCGTGGCCGGTGGCGTCGTAGTTGCGCCGCTTGTCCTCGTCGGAGAGCACCTCGTAGGCGCGGGTGACGTCCTTGAACTGGTTGGCCGCGTCCGGGTCGGGGTTGACGTCGGGGTGGAGCTTGCGGGCCAGCTTGCGGTAGGCGCGCTTGATCTCCTCGGCAGAGGCGTCACGGCTGACACCGAGCACCTCGTAATGGTCTGCCACGGTGGGGGGTGTTCCTTCCGGATGGGGTTCTGGTTCGGGTCTGCGGCGCCCGCGTGGTCGGCGTGACCTACTGCGAGAGGATCCGGGACAGGTAGCGCGCGATCGCGCGCACCGCCGTCATCGTCCCCGGATAGTCCATGCGGGTGGGCCCGACGACGCCGAGCTTGGCGCCCGCGCCCGGCCCGTAGCCGGCCGCAATGACCGAGGTCTCGGCCAGCGAACCGGTGTTCTCGGAACCGATTCGCACACTCAGGCCCCGGACATCCTGCTCCATCTCGGTCAGCAGGCGCAACAGGACCACCTGTTCCTCGAGGGCCTCGAGGATGGGCCCGATCGAGTACGGGAAGTCCCCCGTGGACCGGGCCAGGTTCGCGGTGCCGGCCATGATGATCCGGTCCTCGCGGCGCGCGGCCAGCAGTTGGTCCAGTTGCCCGGCCAGCACGCCGGCCAGGTCACGGTCCTCCTCGGGCACCGCCGCCATGGCGGCCCGCAGGCCGTCGGCGGCCTGGACCGGCGTCAGCCCGTCCAGGTGGCGCAGGAACAGCTGCTTGAGCACGTTCAGCGAGGTCTCCGGGACGTCGTGGTCCGTGGACACGGCCCGCTGGTCCACCTGGCCGGTGGACATGATGACCACCGCGAGGATGCGCCGCGGCGCGAGCGAGACGAACTCGAGGTGCCGCACGGTCGAGGAGTCCAGGTGGGGGTACTGCAGCACGGCCACCTGATGGGTCAGCTGCGAGAGCAGGCGGACGGTATGGGACATGATCTCGTGGAAGTCGTCCGTGCTCTCCAGCAGGGTCTGCACGGCCCGGCGCTCGGCCGCCGAAAGCGGCTTCACCTCGGAGATCTGGTCCACGAACACGCGGTAGCCCTTGTCCGTGGGGATGCGCCCCGCAGAGGTGTGCGGGGCCACGATCAGCCCCTCCTCCTCCAGGGCGGCCATGTCATTGCGCACGGTCGCCGAGGACACGCCCAGCTGGTGGCGGTCCACGAGGGCCTTCGAGCCGACCGGCTCCCGGGAGGCCACGTAGTCCTCCACGATCGCCTGCAGCACCTGCATGCGGCGCGGCTGCTCGCTCATCTCAACCCTCCCGTCGTCGCTCCCGGTGCCGTCCGCGCCGCACAGGGTGACGCAGTTAGCACTCCTCAACTTCAAGTGCCAAGTCTAATACCTCGTGTCCAGTCTGCAGCCGCCCCCTCCCCCGCGCTGCCTGCTGTGAGCCGCTGCGAGCCGCTGCGAAGGTTCGCCCACCGGGCTTGCTAGCGTCATGGCCCATGGAATGGAACAGCTGGGGACCCGGCACCCTGGACGGCAGCTTCCGCCCGGCGGCGCGCACCGTGCCGGAGGTCGCCGCGGACCGGGGCACGGTCTTGGAGGACGCCGGCACCGGCTTCACCGGCGCCGTGCTGCGGGTGGAGAAGTCCGGCGGGGTGCACCTGGTGGTCCTGGAGGACCGCAGGGGGCGGACGAAGTCCTTCCCGCTGGGCTACGGCTTCCTCGTGGACGGTGAGCCGGTCCAGGTGGTGGCACCCGCCCCCGCCGCCACGGCCGGCCCCGTCGGCGTGACCGGCAAGGCACTGCCGGCCCGGACGGCCTCGGGATCGGTCCGGGTGGCCAACGCGCGGGCCCGGACGGCCCGCGCGTCGCGCATCTGGGTGGAGGGGGTGCACGACGCCGAACTCGTGGAGAAGGTGTGGGGCGAGGACCTGCGTCTGGAGGGCATCGTCGTCGAGCCCCTGCACGGGGTGGACGACCTCGCCGGGGCGATCGCGGACTTCTCGCCCGGGCCCCGGCGCCGGTTGGGCATCCTCGTGGACCACCTGGTCTCCGGGTCCAAGGAGGAGCGCATCGCGGCCGAGGCCATGCGCGTCCCGGGCGCCCGGGGCAACGTGCTGATCGTGGGTCACCCCTACGTGGACGTCTGGCAGGTCATCAAGCCCGCCGTCCTGGGCATCCAGGCCTGGCCGGTGGTCCCCCGCGGGCAGGACTGGAAGACCGGAATCCTCAAGGGCCTGGGCTGGCCGCACCGCACCAAGGAGGACGTGGGCCTGGGCTGGAAGCGGTTGCTGTCCCGGGTGAGCACCTATGCGGACCTGGAACCGGCGCTCCTGGGCCGGGTCGAGGAGGTCATCGACTT
>DATBUG010000518.1:0-3830 GCA_036516315.1 Citricoccus sp. | reverse complement strand
GGGGTGTCCGCGCGCACCCGGCCCCGGCATGCTGCGGAACGCCGACGGGCCCGGCATCAGCCGGGCCCGTGGGCTGTGGTGGCGGAACCCGCGCACGAGGGACCGCAGTCCGCCGCGTGCGCGGTGCCCCGCCGTCCGGAGCGGACTACTTCTTCGCGGCGTACGGGTCGGCGATGCCGATGTACTGCACCGTGGTGTACTCCTCGATGCCCTCGGCGCCACCCTCGCGGCCCAGGCCGGACTGCTTGACGCCGCCGAACGGGGCGGAGGCGTTGGAGATCACGCCCGCGTTGAAGCCGACCAGGCCGAACTCGATCTGCTCGGCCACGCGGAACATCTTGTTGACGTCCCGGGTGTAGATGTAGGACGCCAGGCCGTACTGGGAGGCGTTGGCCAGCTCGATGGCCTCCTCCTCGGAGGAGAAGGTGGTCACCGGGGCCACCGGACCGAAGATCTCCTCGGACAGGATCGGGTTGTCGCTGCCCACGGACAGCAGGGTCGGGATGTAGAAGTACCCCTCGCCGTCCTGGGGCTTGCCTCCGGTCACGACCTCGCCGCCGGCGGCGACGGACTGCTCCACCAGGCGGTGGATGTCCTCCCGGGCACCGCCGTCGATGATCGGGCCCACTGTGGCGTCCGGCTCGGTGCCGCG
Organism: Citricoccus sp.; assembly: GCA_036516315.1. Classification (GTDB taxonomy): domain Bacteria; phylum Actinomycetota; class Actinomycetes; order Actinomycetales; family Micrococcaceae; genus Citricoccus. Next base: position 3,178 of record DATBUG010000518.1, on the reverse strand, counting down.
GGCGGGGTTCAGGGCGGACAGCGCCGCGGCGAACTTGGCCTTGAACTCCACGGCCACGGACTCGTGCACCAGGAAGCGGTTGGCCGCGGTGCAGGCCTCGCCCATGTTGCGCATCTTGGCGGCCATGGCCCCCTCGACGGCGGCATCCAGGTCCGCGTCCTCGAACACGAGGAACGGCGCGTTGCCGCCGAGCTCCATGGAAGTGCGCAGCACGTTCTGGGCGGCGTCCTCCATGAGCTTGACGCCCACCGCGGTGGAACCGGTGAAGGACACCTTGCGCAGGCGCGAGTCCTTCATCAGCGGCCCGGAGATCGCGGAGGCCGAGGACCCGGCGACGACGTTGAGCACGCCGGCCGGCAGGCCGGCCTCCTGCATGACCTGGGCGAAGAGCAGGGAGGTCAGCGGCGTGAGCTTGGCGGGCTTGAGCACCATGGTGCAGCCGGCGGCCACCGCGGGGGCGACCTTGCGGGTCGCCATGGCCAACGGGAAGTTCCAGGGGGTGATCAGCAACGACGGGCCCACCGGCTTGTGCGTCACGATCATCTTGTTCTTGCCCTCCGGGGAGGTGAAGTAGCGCCCGTAGTGGCGCACCGTCTCCTCGGAGAACCAGCGCAGGAACTCAGCGCCGTAGGCGACCTCGCCACGGGCCTCGGCCAGCGGCTTGCCCATCTCCAGGGTCATCAGCAGGGCGAAGTCCTCGGCCCGCGCGGTGACCAGGTCGAACGCCCGGCGCAGGATCTCGGCGCGCTCGCGCGGCGCGGTCAGCGCCCACTCGGCCTGCGCGGCGGAGGCAGCGTCCAGCGCGGCCAGGGCGTCGTCGGACGTGCCGTCCTGGATGGACAGGAGCACCTTGCCGGTGGCCGGGTCGTGGACGTCCAGGGTCTTGCCGGAGCTGGCGTCACGCCACTCTCCGTTGATCAGCAGGCCGGTGGGAACGGACTGCAGCAGGTCCTGCTCGCGTTCGGCGGTGACAGTCATGGGGAACCTCTTTCCAGTCGGTCGGTTCGGTCGGCCCGGCCCCGGCTCAGGTGGGTGCTCACGGCAGCCTGGGCGGCACTGGGTACCGTTGGCTCCAGCCTAGTGGGCGCGGTCACCGTGGCTCGCACGCGGGTCGCTTTGCGACGGGCGGACCCGGGGCGGCGCCGCGACGCGGGACCGCCGGCGGCGACGGGCGGGCCGCGCTCAGCCCTGGCAGAGGCAGAACGGGTGCCCGGCCGGGTCGAGGAAGACCCGGAAGGTCTCCCCGGGCTGGACGGGGTGCTTGGTGGCGCCGAGCTCCAGGACCGCCCGTTCACCGGCGTCCAGGTCGTCCACGTCCACGTCGAGGTGCATCTGCTGCGGGCGCTGCTGCCCGGGCCACTCGGGAGCGCGGTAGTCCTCGACCTGCTGGACGCAGATGCAGGATCCGCCGTCGGCGGGGGCGACCGTCAGCCAGTCCTCGGCGCCGTCGTCGGCCTCGTGCACCTCCCAGCCCAGGAGCGCGGCGTAGAACTCCGCCAGCGGACGGGCCTCGGGGCAGTCGATCACCACGGTGGGGAAGCGTGCGATGGCCATGCCGGCCACGGTACGCCCGGTCAGGCCCGGGAGGCCAGGACCGCCTCGTACAGCTCCCGCTTGGGCACTCCGCGGGCGGCGGCCACGGCCGCCACGGCTTCCTTCAGCCGTGTCCCGGAGGCCACGAGGACCTCGACGTCGGCCACCTGGCCGGCGGTGTCCGTGTCCGGTGCGGCGGTGGCCCCGCCCGTGAGGATGACGATCTCCCCCTTGACGTCCTTCGAGCGGGCCCAGTCGACGAGCCCGCCGAGGCTGTCCCGGACGACCTCCTCGTGCAGCTTGGTCAGTTCCCGGGCCACGCACGCCGGCCGGTCCGCGCCGAAGGCCTCGCTCAGGGCGGCCAGGGTGGCCGCCAGCCGGTGCGGGGACTCGAAGAAGACCAGGGTGCGGCCGTCCCGGGCCAGCTCGGTCAGCACCCGCGCGCGCTCCCCCTCCTTGCGCGGCAGGAAGCCCTCGAAGGCGAACCGGTCCGTCGGCAGCCCGGACAGGGCCAGTGCGGTGGTGACCGCGCTGGGGCCCGGGGCGCACGTCACGGCCACCCCGTCGCGGGCGGCGGCCGAGACCAGCCGGTACCCGGGGTCGGAGACCAGCGGCATGCCGGCGTCGGTGACCACCGCGACGAGTGATCCGTCCCGGGCGGCCGCGAGCAGTTCCTCGGTGGACTCGCGCTCGTTGTGCTCGTGGTGGCTGACGACCCTCCCGGCGATCCGCACCCCGAGGCCCTGGGCCAGGTGGTGGGCGCGGCGGGTGTCCTCGGCCGCCACCACGTCCGCCGTGGACAACAGGTCCCGCAGGTGCTGGGAGGCGTCGGAGAGGTTGCCGATCGGCGTGGCCGCCAGCACGATCCGGCCGCCGGCACCGGTGGGGGGCGAGGTCGGGGTTCCGGGTGTTTGCGTCACGGCCATGCCCACATGCTAGGCGGTGCCCTGCCGGGTGCTCGCGCCCTTCGGCCGTGGAGGACCGGCGGTCGGCAGCACACCGGAGGGGCAGAACGGCCCCACGTACCATGGCAGGGTGCAACCGTCCCCGTCACCCGCCCCCTCGGCCCCGGCCCCCGTGGCGTCGTCGACCCGGCCGGTCACGGCGGCCCCCGCACCGGCAGGACACCGCTGGATGCAGGCTCCCGGAGCCGCCTACACCGAGGCCGCACTGCGCCTGCGCCTGCTGGGCGAGCGATTCCGGCCAGGGCACTGGGGGTGGATCGTCCCGCTGGCCGTGACGGTTGTGGCCGCGGTCCTGCGCCTGGTCCGCCTCGACCACCCGGACCAGCTGATCTTCGATGAGACCTACTACGTCAAGGACGCCTTCACCCTGCTGCAGGCCGGGTACGAGCTGAACTGGCCGGAGGACCACAACGGGCAGTTCGCCGCCGGCAACCCGCAACCGCAGGACTCGCCCGAGTACGTGGTGCATCCGCCGCTGGGCAAGTGGCTGATCGGGCTGGGCATGCTGATCTTCGGCGCGGACACCGGCTACGGCTGGCGGTTCTCGGCGGCCCTCGCCGGGATCGCGTCCGTGCTGCTGACCGCGGTGCTGGCCCAGTGGCTGTTCCGGTCCGTGTTCCTGGGCGGCGTGGCCGGCCTGCTGCTGGCCGTCGAAGGCCACCACCTGGTGCTCTCCCGCA
>DATBUG010000517.1:0-6384 GCA_036516315.1 Citricoccus sp. | reverse complement strand
TTGAGGTCGTCGATCCCGTCCTCGGCCAGGGCGGCACCGCCCATGGACAGGCTCAGGACGGTGACGAGCCCTGCGCCCAGGATGGCGCGGGAGAGCCGGCCTCGCTTCATGGTCTTCCTCCGGTGGTGCGGTGCGGTGCGGCGTGGTGTAGTGCGGTGCGGTGCGGGCGCGCGGACGCGGGGCATCCGGGCAGGTCAGGTGCGGATCACACCCCGATCACACCCTAAGGTAGCGCCTCAGGGTGAGCAGGGACGAGGCGGCCGCCAGGACCACCGCGATGACGACCAGCAGGGGCACGAGCACGACGGCGTCCCCGCCGGCGATGAACCCGGTGCCGGGGTACTGCACGGTCAGCCAGTCACCGATGAAGAACTCCGCGATGGCCCAGGTGGTGATTCCGGCCAGGACCGCCCCGAGCAGCGCGGCGACCACGCCCTCGAGCAGGAACGGCAGCTGGATCATGGTCTTGGAAGCACCCACCAGGCGCATGATGCCGGTCTCCCGCCGGCGCGAGAACGCCGAGAGGCGGATGGTGGTGGCGATCAGCAGCACAGCGCACACCAGCATGACGACGGCGACGGACACCGCGATCACGGAGGCGATGTTCATCAGGGAGAAGATCTGCTCGAGCAGCTCCCGCTGGTCGGAGACCAGCTCCACGCCCGGCATCGAGGAGAACAGCTCGTGGACCACCTCGTACTGTTCGGGGTCCACGAGGGCCACGCGGAAGGACTCGGGAAGCTGGTCGGCGGTCACGGTGCCGGCCATGGCGGAGTTCTTGAACTGCTCCTGGAAGATCTGCAGCGCCTGGTCCTGGGACTCGTACTCGTAGCTCTTGACGTATGGGGCAGCCGTGGGGGATTCCAGCAGGTCCTCTACTGCCTCGCGCTGGGCGTCCGTCACGGGACCGGCGGCACAGGAGGTGGTGGTCGAGGAGTCGGTGCAGAGGAAGATCGCCACCTCCACCCGGTCGTACCAGTAGCCCTTCATCTGGGTGATCTGCAGTTGCAGCAGTCCCGCGGCGCCCACGAAGGCCAGCGAGATGAAGGTCACCAGGACCACGGAGACCACCATGGACAGGTTGCGGCGGATCCCGGAGAAGGTCTCCGCGAGGACGAAGGCGGACTTCACGGGCGCTCCCCCTCCGCCCCGGTCTGCACCGTCTCCCCCGCGGGAGCGAGCCACTCGTGGTCCGGTCCGGGGCGGTACCCACCGTCCCGCTCGTCCCGGACGATCCGGCCCTCGCGCAGTTCCACCACGCGCCGGCGCATCTGGTTGACGATGCCGTGGTCGTGCGTGGCCATCACCACGGTGGTGCCGTTCTCGTTGATCTGGTCCAGCACGGCCATGATGCCCCGGGACGTCTCCGGGTCCAGGTTGCCGGTCGGCTCGTCCGCCAGCAGGATGTCCGGGCGGTTGACGACGGCGCGGGCGATCGCCACGCGCTGCTGCTCACCACCGGAGAGCTCGTGCGGCATGCGGCGTTCCTTGCCGTCCAGGCCGACGGTGCGCAGCACCTCGGGGACGGTCTGGCGGATCTGGGCCCGGCCCTTGCCGAGCACCTGCATGGCGAAGGCCACGTTGGCGTAGACGGTCTTGTTGGGCAGCAGCCGGAAGTCCTGGAAGACCACGCCGATCCCCCGGCGCAGGCGCGGGACCCGCCACCCCGGCAGCCGCGCCACGTTGCGCCCGGCCACGTAGACGGCGCCGGCGCTGGCCCGTTCCTCGCGGAGCATCAGGCGGATGAAGGTCGACTTGCCGGACCCCGAGGCTCCCACCAGGAACACGAACTCGCCGCGCTCGAACTCCACCGTCACGTCCTGCAACGCCGGACGGGAACGACGGTCGTACACCTTGGTGACCTGCTCGAACCGGATCATGTTCCACACTCGCCCACGGGCACGACGCCCCGCGGCACCGTGGGCTGGATCGGGGAAGGCTCGGTGCCGGCACCGACCACGGTAGTCACGGGACGGTAACAACGGTGGGACATCGCGGCTGGGACGGCGGGCGTGTCACGACTCCCCGCCGCCCCAGTGAGGGGCATCGCGCCTGGTCAGGAGGGGCTTGGCCCGTCCCCGCCGGCACCGAGCTGGGCCGTGATGATCTGCGCCACGGACCGCACCCCGCGCGGGGACATCACGATCGAGTAATGGTTGGTCTCCGGCACTTCCGTCACGGCGAGGTGGCGCGCCAGGGCCGGGAGGCGGCCCTGCCAGGAGGCGATGTACTCGGCGCTGAACAGCCCGGGGTCCTCGCCGAGCAGCCCGTGGCGGGTCCACAGCAGGTGCGCCGGCACGTCCAGGGCCGTGATCGCGGCAAGCAGGGAGTCCCCGCCCTGCAGTTCCGCGGTGTCCTGGGCCATGGCCTCGTAGCGGGTGGCCGGACGCAGGGCCGGGCCCTCCGGTTCGAGGTCGTAGGTGAGGTAGTCCTCCATCAACGCGGCCGAGGCAGTGCCCGGGTCCCAGGCGTCCCGGAAGGCGGGATGCTCGTGCCAGAACCGGCGGTACTGGTCCACGGAGGCGAACCGCATGGCCAACCGTTCGGCCACGGGGCCCAGCACCGCCTGCACCACCTGGTCCGGCGTGAGGCCGGCGGGGACCCGGAGCGGGATCCCCCCGTCCACGAGGATCACGGAGCGCACCAGGTGCCGGTGCCGGTGTGCCAGCACCAGGGTGACGAACGCCCCCATCGAGTGCCCGACGACGACGACCGGTCCGGTGGCCAGTTCCGCCAGCACCGCGGCCATGTCGTCCGCGTGCACCGGCATCCCGTAGGGCCCCGGTACGGCGTTGGACCGGCCCCGCCCCCGCAGGTCCGGCGCGATGACCCGCACCCCGGGCAGCGCCTCGGCCAGCAGGCCGAAGCTGCGGTGGGAGGCCGAGACGCCGTGCACGGCCAGCACCGTGGGGGCGGCCGGGTCCTCCGGGCCCCACAGGCCCACGGTCAGCCGTCCTCCCGCGACCGGGACCGTGACCTGGCGGTAGTCCGGCCCCAGGTCCGTGTGGCGGTGGTTGGCGCGGACGGCGGCGGTCGCGTCGGCGGCCAGTGGCGTCTCAGTCATGGTCCGTTCCCTTCCGGTCCACCGGGGCGGGCGCGAGCGCCCGCTCGATGAACTCCATCATGGTGTCGAAGACGTGGTCCGGGACATCCCCCGTGCCCCTACCGTCCCCGCCGTCCTTCTCCTGGGGCCAGAGCACCCAGCGCATGCCGATGATCTCGCCGATCCCCATCAGGGCCCAGGCCACGACCTCGGGATCCATGCGGTGGACCTGACCGGAGCGCTGGCCCTCGTCGATGCCCTGGGCGTAACCGTCCACGATGCGCGAGTAGTGCGTCCGCAGGGCGTCCGGGGAGGCGAACTCGGCCTGGCGGATGATCCGGTACAGGGCGGGGTGCTCGGCGGTGAAGCGGAAGAACGCCCGGAAGCCGGCGCGTTCGGAGGCGATGCGCCCCGCGCCGGCCTCGGCGCTGGCGGCGTCGTTCATGGCCCGGCGCACCCGCCGGTTGAGGTCCATCACCACCTCGTTGAAGATCTCCTGCTTGCCCTCGAAGTAGAGGTAGAAGGTGCCCAGGCCGCAGCCGGCCTCCTCGGTGATCTTCACGATCGAGGCCGCCGGATAGCCCAGGTCCGCGAAGACCTTCTCGGCGGCGTCGAGCAGCTTGCGGCGGGTACGCAGGCCCCGGGCGGTGAGCACGGTGCCCTTGGTGGTGGTCGGCGCCGCCTCGCCCCCGGGGGCGTCGGTGTCCGGGTGGAGCGGTTCAATGGCCATGAGGGGTCCTTTCCCGTGCCGGGGTCCGCAGCCTGCCCCGGGCGATCTTCTCCAGGCCGGTGCGCGGCAGGTCGGTCACGAACGTGTAGTGGGTGGGCTGCTTGTACCCGGCCAGCAGCCGCGCGCAGTGCTCGCGCAGCTCGGTCTCGTCCACCGGCACGCCCGTCCGGCGGACCACGAAGGCGTGGCCGGTCTCGCCCCAGCGCTCGTGCGGGACGCCGACGACGGCGGCCTCGGCCACGGCAGGGTGCCCGGTCAGCACGCGTTCGACCTCCGCGGGGACCACGTTCTCACCCCCGGAGACGAAGATGTCCTTGAGCCGGTCCACGATCCGGAAGTAGCCCTCGGCATCGCGTTCGACCAGGTCACCGGTGTGCAACCAGCCCCCGGCCAGCGCGCGGGCGGTGGCCGCGGGGTCGCGGAAGTAGCCGGCGAAGACGCTGGGGCCGCGCACGAGCAGTTCGCCGGTGGCCGGCCCCTCGAGCATCCGGCCGGTGGCCGGGTCGGCGACGGCGACGTCGACGTGCGGGTAGGGACGGCCCATCCAGCCCACCCGGTCCTGCGCGTCCTCGGCGGGCAGCGAGAGCACGTTGGGCCCGGCCTCGGTCAGTCCGTAGCCCTGGACGAGCGGGACGCCACGGGCGTGCCAGGTGCGCAGCAGCGCCGGCGGCATGGCGGCCCCGCCGACCACGGCCAGCCGCAGGCTGGACAGGTCCGCGGCGGCGAAGCGCGGGTGCTCGGCCAGCATGAGGTACTGCGCAGGAACCCCCATGAGCGTGGTGATCCGCCGGTCCTCGATCAGGCTGAGCACCCGCCCGGCGTCGAAGGTGCGCTCCATGACCACCGTGGCGCCGGACCACCAGGCCAGCAGGGGCTGGATGTTCCAGCCCCCGGTGTGGAACTGGGGCAGCACGGCCAGCACCACGTCGGAGGAGGTGATCTCCAGGGTGCGGGACAGTGCCAGGTTGTTCCAGAAGCAGTTGGCGTGGGTGAGCACCACCGCCTTGGAGGCGCCCTCGGTGCCGGAGGTGAAGGGCATCAGCACCGGGTCGTCGTCCCGCACGGGGCTGCCGGGACCCCGGTGCTCGCCGGCCTCGCCGTGGCCGGGGCCCGGCCGGTGCGGGCCGGGGACGGCCTCCTCGATCCCGGCCGGGCCCGGACGGACACGGGCCGGCGGCAGGGGCAGCAGGGCGCAGGCCTCGGTGGCCAGCGAGCCGAACTCCTCCTCCACCACGAGCAGCGCCGGGTGGGCCGTCTCGAGCTGGACGGCCACCTCCGCGGCGCGCAGCCGCCACGAGACCGGCGTGAGGACCAGTCCGGCCTTGGCGCAGGCGAAGAACAGCACCACGTGGTCCGCGCTGTTGCCCGAGAGCGTGGCGATGCGTTCGCCGGGCCGGTAGCCGGCGGCGATGAGCCGTTCGGCGAGGCGGCCGGCGCGGTCCTCGAGCTCCCGGTAGGTCAGGGCCACGCCGGCGTCGAGGATCGCGGTACGCCCCGGCGTCGCGACGGCCCGGTCCGCCGTCCACCGGCCCAGGGTGTGCAGTCCCGTGGTCATTCGGCCTGCTCCAGCACCTGGGCGGGATCGCGGTGGGCCCGGCCGCGTCTGGACCGGACCCCCAGCCGCCGGACGAACCCGGCCAGCCCGCCGGGCATGAACAGCACGACGAGCACGAACAGCGTGCCCAGCAGGAACAGCGGTTCGGACAGCGGGATGCGCAGCACGGCGGGCATCGACTGGATGACATCGGACTGGGCCAGCACGGTCAGCCGCTGGTCGAGCAGGGTGTAGAGCACGCCGCCGATCACCGCACCCCACCGGGAACCGACTCCGCCGAGCACCACCATCACCAGCAGGGTGATGGTGAAGTCCGCCGAGACGGTACGCGGCACGGCGCCGGACTGCAGCAGCAGGTGCACCATCCCGACGCAGCCGGCGAGGGTGCCGCTGACGACGAAGATCAGCAGCTTGGCCAGGTAGGGCTTCAGGCCCAGCACCCGCACGCGGTTCTCGTTCTCCCGCACCGCTTCGGCGAGGTGCCCGGCCCGGGAGTTCTGGATCCAGCTGACGATCGCGAAGACGGCGATCAGCACGGCCAGCGCGAGCCAGTACAGGTTGCGGGTGTTGGCCACGCCGATCAGCAGGGCGGGGACCTGGTCCGTGTTCAGGCTCAGCCCCTCCTCGCCGCCGGTCGCGCCGTCCGGGTTGCGGCGGACCAGCACGGACCCGGCCTGGGCGAAGGCCAGGGTGACCATGGCGAACGGGATGCCGCTGACCCGCAGTGCCACGGCACCGGTGACGTTGGCCAGCACGACCACCGCCAGCAGCGTGACGAGCATGGCCGGGATGAGCCCCAGGCCGGTGCGCTCGAGCAGGATGCCCAGCAGGTAGGACCCGGCGCCCACGTAGAGCGCGTGGCCGAAGGACAGCAGGCCGGCCACCCCGATCAGCAGGTGGTAGGTGAGCGCGGCGGCCCCCATCAGCATGCACAGGGCCATCAGCTGCAGCGCCCCGGGCTGGTAGGTGGCCGTGGGCAGGATGCCGGGCAGCCGCACGTCCAGCAGCGGCAGCACGGCCAGCAGCAGCACCCCGACGGCGGCGGCCGCCCCGCCG
>DATBUG010000516.1:0-2586 GCA_036516315.1 Citricoccus sp. | reverse complement strand
CGGCGCCCCGGGGATCAGGCTGCACCCGATCCCGACGAGCACCAGCAGGATCGGCGCGGCGACCCCGAGGCGAGGGGCGGACAGTGACACGAGCACGATGATCAGCACGCCCGCCACGGCCAGTAGCGCGAACTCTTCCATTCCCGGCCCCACTCTCCTCGGCCTCCGCGCGGCCGCCACCCGGCCGTCCAGCGCGCACGTTCCGGCACCGGCGCACGTCACCTGCCCGTCCACGGTAGGACACTGCCGTGGCGCGTAGCACTGCTTCACCCGTTTCGGCCCGCTCTCCCGGACCATGGTGCGTTCTCCACCGCATCCCGGATGCGCGGTGTCCGTATTGACACCCGCCACGACCCCTCCTGCATAGGGGGCGGGGGTGCTCGCTTCCTCCAGGGGGTTCTACCTCCCGGCGCGACACCACCTAGACGTACGTCATCGCTACTTTGCACCGGACCCCTGGCGCAGCCGCGCCGCGCACGAAACGAGACCCCCACCGTGACCCCGCACCGCACCACACGAGCCCTGACGGCCACCCTGATCGGCATACTCCTGACAGCGCCCACGGCCCTGCCAGCCGCTGCCACGACGGTCGCTGGCACTGCCACCAGCGCCCAGCACGAGGCGCTGGCCACCACCACCGCCTGCTCGACCACCCCGTTCAAGGACGTGAACCCCGGTGGCGCGTTCCAGACGGCGATCACCTGGCTCGCCTGCCAGGAGCTGACCACGGGGTACGCCGACGGGACCTTCGGCACCAACAGACCGATCAGCCGTGGCGAGTTCTCCGCCTTCCTCTACCGGTTGGCCGGCCCGAGGTTCACGGCCCCGGCCACCAGCAGGTTCAAGGACGTGAGCGGTCCGGGCGCCGCCTTCTACGAGTCGGTCTCCTGGATGGCCGCCACCGGCATCTCGTCCGGGTACACCGACCGCACCTTCCGCCCCAGCCGGTCCATCACCCGCGGCGAGGCGGCCAAGTTCCTCTACCTGGCAGCAGACACCACCTATAAGCCCTCCGGGTCACGGGCCTTCACCGACGTCGGCCCCGGTGACGGCCACTACGAGGCGATCTCCTGGCTGAAGACCACCGGGGCCACCACCGGGTACGCCGACGGCAAGTACCGGGCCAACCGGACCATCACACGAGGCGAGATGGCCGCCATGCTGCGCACGCTCGACGACCACATCGACGGCGGTCCTTCCGCCAAACCCGGCCCCTCACCCTCGCCGTCCCCCAGCACACCGACGAAGCCCACCCGGATCCCGGCCTCCTTCACCATCACCGGGGCCGGCTGGGGCCACGGAGTGGGGATGAGCCAGTACGGGGCGCGGGCCATGGCCGCGGCCGGCAACTCCGTGGAAAGGATCCTGGGCCACTACTACACGGGCGCTCAGGTCGTGAACAGCTCGCACAAGGCCGCCGAGAACATCCGCGTCCACCTACACTCGGTCGGTTCCACCACCCTGTCCGGGTCCGGGCAGATGCGCGTGCGCATCAACGGTAAGCTCCACACCACCAACGGGGACCTCAAGCTGGGCATCTCCTCCGGCAAGGTGGTCACGGCGATGCCCGACGGCACGCGCACCACCGGTACCTCGGCGGTCATCGAGTGGCCCGGCACCCGGTTCTGGGGCGGCGGGGCCAACACCGTCACCGTCCCGGGCGCCGACGGAGGCACCAAGGCGCTCACCGTGCGCCACGGCAAGCTGGTCGTCACCGTCATCGGCGGCAAGCTCAACATCGTCAACGAGCTGCGCATGACCGACGAGTACCTGTACGGGCTGGCCGAGATGCCCTCCTCCTGGCCCGGTTCCGCCCTGCAGGCGCAGGCCGTGGCCTCGCGCTCCTACTCGTTACGCAACATGGGTGGGCTCAAGACAGCCTGCGGATGCAACGTCTACGACGAGGTCCAGTCCCAGAAGTACATCGGCTGGGGCAAGGAGAACGAACGCTCCGGCTCGACGCACTGGGGCGCGAAGTGGACGGCCGCGGTCGATGCCACCATCACCCGCAACAGCGCCGGCACCCCGACAGCGGCCAAGAGCCTCTGGTACAACGGCTCGGTGGCCGACGCGGTCTATTTCTCCTCCTCGGGCGGGCACACCCGAAACTCCCAGGACGTGTGGTCCTCCACGGTGCCCTACCTCCAGGGCGTGACCGACCCGTACAGCGTCGCCACCTCGGCGAACAACCCCTACGCCTCATGGTCCACGACCGTGTCCCAGGCGAAGATGCGTCAGGCGTTCGGGCTGCCGGACGTGGCCAAGGTGTCCATCTCGATGGGATCAGACAAGACGCCGAAGACGATCACGGCGACCTCCTCGACCGGCAAGACGGCGGCGCTGAGCGGGACGAAGTTCCGCCAGCTGGTGCCGGTGCGCGCGGCGTGGATCCGGTCCATCACCGGTACCTGAGAGGCACCCCCGGGGTAGGCCGGGAGCGCCGGCGGCCGCTGGCTGGTCCGGTCGTCCTGGCACCCGGTGGGTGCGGAAGGGCCTCTAGGAGGCGGTGAGTGCCGCGGTCACGGCGTCCACGTCCCAGACATGGAACGACGCCCCGTCCCTGGTGCGGCGGGGTTGGCAGATCCC
>DATBUG010000515.1:0-1865 GCA_036516315.1 Citricoccus sp. | reverse complement strand
GGCGGGGAGGAGGCCGCCGAGGACCCGGTGCCGCCGCCGGCCAGCCCCAGCGAGGTCAACCCGGACATGCCCTGGGCGGACGCCCTGTGGGACTCGGTCGTGCGGGCCGGCACGGACTGAGCTAGGCTGGTCCGCCGCCATGCCCGCCCCACCCGTCGCCACATCCCCGGAGGATTCGTGAACCAGGACCCCGACCGCACCCCCACGCAGCAGGACCTGGACACCATCAGCCTGCAACTGGGCCGCCCCGCCCGTGACGTGGTGGAGATCGGGGCCCGCTGCGTGTGCGGGAACCCGCTGGTGGCCACCACGGCACCGCGGCTGTCCAACGGCATCCCCTTCCCCACGACGTTCTACCTGACGCACCCCGTGCTCACCGCCGCGGTGTCCCGCCTCGAGGCGGCGGGGGTAATGGCGGAGATGACCGAACGCCTGCAGCGGGACGAGGACCTGGCCGCCCGGTACCGGGCGGCCCACGAGGCCTACCTGGCCGAGCGGGACCGCGTCGGCGCGGTCGCCGGGACGGACGGCGTCCCGGAGATCGCGGGCATCTCCGCCGGGGGCATGCCCGAACGGGTGAAGTGCCTGCACGTGCTCGTCGGGCACTCGCTCGCGGCCGGGCCGGAGGTCAACCCGCTCGGTGACGAGGCCCTGGAGGCCATCCGCGAGGACTGGACGGCGGACCGGTGCTGGTGTGACGGCGCCTGGGACCCCGAGGCGCCCGTGCCCACCCGGGACCTCAGCCGCCACGTGCGGCGGCTGGCCGGATCACGCAATCCCGTCCAGGCCGAGGACGGGTCCCGCCGCCCGGAGTCCCCGGCGGCCGCGGGCGCGGGCACGGTGGTCGGGGCCATCGACTGCGGCACCAACTCCATCCGCCTGCTCGTGGCCCGGGCCGAGCGGGCCGCCCAAGCCGGTGGCAGGTCTCCCGTCCGCCTGGTCGACCTGCACCGGGAGATGCGGGTGGTGCGCCTGGGTGAGGGTGTGGACGCCTCGGGCCGGCTCTCCGAGGCCGCGCTGGAACGCACCTTCGCCGCCGCCGAGGACTACGCGCGGATCCTGCGGGACCTGGGTGCCGGCAGCGTGCGCTTCGTGGCCACCTCCGCCACCCGCGACGCCGCCAACGCCGCCGTCTTCACCACCGGCATCCGCGAGCGGCTCGGCGTCGAACCCGAGGTCGTCACCGGGGACGAGGAAGCCGCCCTGTCCTTTGCCGGCGCGGCCTCCGTGCTGGATCCTGCGGTCCTGGAGGAGACCACCGGCGAGACCGGGAGGGGACGCAAGATCCTCGTCGTCGACCTCGGCGGCGGGTCCACGGAGTTCGTCCTGGGCACCCTGGACGGACCGGATGGCCCGCAGGTCACCGAGGCCACCAGCGTGCCGATGGGCTGCGTGCGGTTCACGGAGCGCCACCTGCACGGCGACCCGCCGACGGCCGAGGAGATCGCCGCCGCCACGGCGGACGTCGAGGCCGTGCTCGACCGGGTGGAGGACGTGGTCCCGCTCCGTGAGACCGCCGCCGTGGTGGGCGTGGCCGGCACCATCACCACCGTCACCGCCGCTGCCCTGGGCCTGAGCGAGTACGACGCCCGCGCGATCCACGGCGCCCGGTTGGACCTGGACACCACCGCCCGGATCGGCCACCGCCTGCTGACGGCCACGCGCGCCGAACGCGCCGCCCTGCCCTACATGCACCCCGGGCGCGTGGACGTGATCGGCGCCGGGGCCCTGATCTGGTCCACCGTGCTGCGCCGCATCCAGCGGGCGACCGGGGGAGCGGTGGGCACCGCCATCACCTCCGAGCACGACATCCTGGACGGGATCGCCCTGTCCCAGCTGGCGTGAGCTCCGCCCCGGTCCGCAGG
>DATBUG010000514.1:0-8383 GCA_036516315.1 Citricoccus sp. | reverse complement strand
GCCCGGATCGACGCCGAGGCCGAGCCGCAGGCCCTGCAGGTGTTCGGCCTGCCCTCCGGGCCGGCCGTCGTCGCCGTCCTGGCCGGGCAGCCGGTCCCGGTGCTGAACCAGGCCGTGCCCGCCGCCCAGCTCGGCCAGCTCATCGACGAGCTGCTCGCCGCGGCCGCGCAGAACGGTGTGAGCGGTACGGTGCCCCCGTTGGGGCCGCCGCGGGATCCGGCCGCAGCCCAGGACGAGACCCCCGCCCCGCCACCGCTGCCGCCCCTGCACCAGGAGGCCGTGGACGCTATCGACCGCGGGGACTACCAGGCCGCGTTGGACGCGTACCGGCGCGCCCTGGCTGAGAACCCCGGGGACGAGGACGCCAAGGTGGGCCTGTCACAGGCCGGACTGTTCGCCCGCACGGCGGACATGGACGCCACGGCCGTGCGCCAGCGGGCCGCATCGGCTCCCGATGACGTCCGGGCCCAGGTGGACGTGGCCGACCTCGACCTGCTCGGGGGCCACGTGGACGACGCCTTCAACCGGCTGGTGCGCTACATCGCCACCCACGCCGGCGAGGACCGGGACACCGCCCGCGAGCACCTGGTGGACCTGTACTCCGTGGTGGGGGACCAGGACCCGCGCACCCAGGCCTCCCGCCGCGCGCTGGCCCGCGCCCTGTTCTGAGCCGGGTGCGGGACGGCGTCCTCCTGACTTAAGTCACGGGTGCTGGGGCCGTGGCGCACTGCCGCCGGTGACCGGGTGGTTGCTAGCGTCAAGGACCATGAGCTTTCCCGATCCCTCCGGCGTTGACCAGGCCGGATCCCGCGCACCGCTGCCCACTGGCCGGCCCGACGCCGGCGCCCAGGACCTGCCCGACCCGCACACCGCCATCGCCATCCGCGGGCTGGCCAAGCGCTTCGGGGAGAAGATCGCCGTGAACGGGATCTCCCTGGACGTGCCGGCGGGCTCGTTCTACGGCCTCGTGGGCCCTAATGGGGCGGGCAAGACCACCGCGATGTCCATGGCGACCGGACTGCTGCGCCCGGACCACGGCCGGGTCTGGATCCACGGCACCGACGTCTGGGAGGAGCCACTGGCCGCCAAGCGGCGGATGGGGGTGCTCGCGGACGGGGTCCGGTTGTTCGACCGGCTGACCGGTGAGCAACTGGTCACCTACTCCGGGTTGCTGCGCGGGCTGGACCGCGAGACCGTCGCCGTGCGAACGGCGGACCTGTTGCGGGTCATGGACCTCTCGCAGGACGCGGGCAAGCTCGTGGTGGACTACTCGGCGGGCATGACGAAGAAGGTCGCCCTGGCCTCGGCCATGATCCACGCCCCGAAGGTCCTCGTGCTGGACGAGCCGTTCGAGGCCGTCGACCCGGTCTCGGCGGCGAACATCCGGGACATCCTGGCCCAGTTCGTCGCCTCCGGCGGCACGGTCGTGGTCTCCAGCCACGTGATGGACCTCGTCCAGCGCATGTGCGACCACGTGGCGGTCATCGCGGACGGCTCGCTGCTGGCGGCCGGGACGGTCGAGCAGGTGCGGCAGGGCCAGTCCCTGGAGGATCGCTTCGTGGACCTCGTCGGCGGCCGCTCGACCGGAGAGGGGCTGTCATGGTTGCACACCTGATGCGCCTGAAGCTGGCGCTCACCGTCAACGGATGGAAGCGCAGCACCTTCCAGCTGGTGATGTCCATCGTGTTCATCGCCTACCTGGCCGGGGTGCTGGCCGCCTGGGGCGTCGGCGCGTTTTTCCTGGCCGAGCTGGACACGCCGTGGCGTGGCACCATCCTGACGCTGGCCGGCGCCGCGGCCGTGCTGGGATGGATCGTCATCCCGGTGTTCCTCACCGGGGTGGACATGACGCTGGACCCGGTCAACTTCGCGACCTTCGGCATCCGCTCCCGCACCCTGGTGTTGGGGCTGGCCCTGGCCGGACTCGTCACCCTGGCCGGGGCAGCGACCCTGATCGCCCACCTGCTGGCCGCCCTCGCCTGGCGCGACGCGCTGCCGGCCCTGCTGCTGGCGGTCCTGACGGGGGCGGCGGGTGCCCTGTTCTGCATCTGCATCTCCTATGCGGTCACCGGCCTGCTCGCGGCCGTCACCGGCCAGCGGCGGATCCGCGAGATCGTGTCCCTCATCGCCTTCGTGCCCCTGATGCTCAGCGGCGTCATCCTGTCCGGGATCGTCGACTCCGTCGAGGCGGCCGCGGACCGCCTGCCGGGGATCGCGGCGGCGCTCGCCTGGACCCCGCTGGGTTCGTTCACTGCCGCGCCCTGGGCGGCGGCCGAGGGCCGGTACGGCCAGGCCGCAGCCCAGGCGCTGCTCTGCCTGGTCTGGCTCGCCGGCGCGGTCTGGCTGTGGCAGTTGGCGGTCACCCGAAGCTACACCCGGGCGCGCGGCACGGGCCCGGCCCAGCGCACCACCCGGACGGGACTGGGGCTGCTGGGGACGATGCCGGCCACTCCGGCCGGGGCCATCGCGGCCCGGTCGATCATTTACTGGCTCAAGGACCCCCGCTACTCGGCCTCGCTCGTGGCGATCCCGTTGATGCTGGTGCTGTTCTGGTTCCTCGGGGCCCAGTCCGGCGGCTTCGGACTGTTCCTGGCCCTGGGACCGCTCACCGGCTTCATGCTCGGGTACGCAATCTCGGCGGACATCGCCTATGACAGCTCCGCCTTCGCGCTGCACGTCACCGCCGGGGTCTCCGGGCGCGACGACCGCGTCGGCCGGGTGGGTGCACTGCTGCTCTGGGCGCTGCCGCTGACCGTGGCCCTGACCGTCGCGACAGCGTGGATCGCCGGGGCCTGGGGGACCCTGCCCGGTCTGCTCGGGCTGGGCGTCGGCGCCCTGCTCAGCGGGGCGGGGGTCTCGGCGGTGACGTCGGCGCGCTTCATCTACCCGGTGCCCAAGCCGGGGGACAGCCCCTTCGCCACGCCCGAGGGATCCACCATGCGCCTGCTGCTGGTGTCCCTGGGCGCCATGCTGGTCATCGGGGCGCTGGTCCTGCCGGAGCTGGCCCTGTTCGTCATCGCGATGGTCACGGGGCAGGCGCTCTTCCAATGGCTGACCCTGGCCGCCGGCCTGGTGCTGGGGACGTTCCTGCTCTGGCTGGGCATCCGCCTCGGCAGCCGCTGGTTCGACCGGTCCCAGGCGGAGACCTACCAGTCCGTGCTGACCTTCGCCTGAACGGTCCGGCCGGGCCGGCCGGGCCGGTGGCCGCGGACCGGTAGACTGGGTGCATGAGCCTGCCTGCCGAGCCCGATCTGAACGAACCCGGAGCACCGCAGGGTCCCGGAGGCGCCGGGGCCGCCGTGCTGGACCGCCAGGAGCAGCTCCAGGACGCCGAGCCGGGCGACCACGAGCGCTTCTCGCACTACGTGCGCAAGGAGAAGATCATGGAGTCGGCCATGACCGGCCAGCCCGTGGTCGCCCTGTGCGGCAAGGTGTGGACGCCGGGCCGCGACCCGGAAAAGTTCCCCATCTGCCCGGAGTGCAAGGAGATCTACGACGGCCTGCGTGACCCGCAGGACGGCGGCTCCGGTGGCGATGGTACCGGTGGTGGTTCCGGTGGCGGCCGGCGTGGCTGGTTCGGCGGCCGCGGTCGCGGTTGAGCGCATCGAGCCGTCCCGGCAGCCGGCGCGCCGGAGATCCGCCCGGCCGCCCGGTGGGGTCGTGCCGCGTCGCCGTCTCTTGTCCTGACCTGCCCTGACCTGTTCTGACCTGTCCCGGCCCGTGCCGGGTGTGTTGCCGTGCCCCGCCCGGCGTCGCCACCGTCCGACCGCCCCTCAAGGAGGCCTGCGAAGCTCCGTGTCCGATGCACTGTTCCACCTCGGTGAAGACCTTCCCCCCGCCCTGCCGGAGCGGGCCGCCTGGGGTACCGCCCCCAAGCTGCGTCAGTGGCAGCAGGAGGCCCTCGAGCTCTACTTCTCGAAGCAGCCCCAGGACTTCCTGGCCGTCGCGACGCCCGGCGCCGGTAAGACGACCTTCGCCCTGCGGGTGGCGAAGATGCTCGTGGAGGCCGGGACGGTCAGCCGGATCACGGTGGTGGCCCCCACGGAGCACCTGAAGCGGCAGTGGGCGGACTCCGCGGCCAGGATCGGGCTCGCCATCGACCCGAACTTCAGGAACGCCGACGGGCGCCACGGGGACGAGTACATCGGCGTGGCCCTGACCTATGCCCAGGTCGCTTCCAAGCCGGTGCTGCACCGCAACCGGACGGAGAACGCCCGCACCCTGGTGATCCTGGACGAGATCCACCACGGCGGCGACGCGCTCAGCTGGGGCGACGCCATCCGCGAGGCCTTCGAGCCCGCCGCCCGCCGGCTCTCGCTGACCGGCACGCCGTTCCGCTCGGACACCGCCGCCATCCCGTTCGTGGAGTACGTGGAGTTCGAGGACGGCATCCGCCGCTCCAAGGCGGACTACACCTACGGCTACGGCCCGGCCCTGCGAGATCACGTGGTGCGTCCGGTGCTGTTCATGGCCTATTCGGGCCAGATGCGCTGGAAGACCTCCACCGGTGACGTCATGGAGGCCCAGCTCGGCGAGGCCGCCACCAAGGACATCACCGCCCAGGCCTGGCGCACCGCCCTGGACCCGGAGGGGGAGTGGATCCCGTCGGTCCTGCGGGCGGCGGACCGGCGGCTGAGCGAGGTGCGGCGCAACGTCCCGGACGCAGGCGCGCTGGTGATCGCCACCGACCACGAGGACGCCCGGGCCTACGCCGCCCAGCTGCGGGCCATCACGGGCGAAGAGGTCACGCTCGTGCTCTCCGACGACAAGGGGGCCTCCGAGCGGATCGAGGAGTTCTCCTCCGGCACCCAGCGCTGGATGGTCGCGGTGCGCATGGTCTCCGAGGGCGTGGACGTGCCCCGGCTGTGCGTGGGCGTCTACGCCACCTCGACCTCCACCCCGCTGTTCTTCGCCCAGGCCGTGGGGCGCTTCGTGCGCTCCCGCAAGCGCGGCGAGACCGCCAGCGTCTTCCTGCCCTCGGTGCCCCAGCTGATGCTGCTGGCCAATGAGATGGAGGCCGAGCGGGACCACGCGCTGGACCGGCCCGAGGCGGGCGCCGGCGTCGAGGGGATGGAGGACCTCTCGCAGTCCCCGGAGGAGGACCTGCTGGCGGCCGCGAACCGCCAGGAGAAGGCCTCCGACTCACTGACCCGCTCCGAGTTCAAGGCCCTGGAGTCCCAGGCCGCCTTCGACCGGGTGCTCTTCGACGGCGCCGAGTTCGGCACCGGCGGGGCCATCGGCTCCGAGGACGAACTGGACTTCCTGGGCATCCCGGGACTGCTCGAGCCCGAGCAGGTGGGCCAGCTGCTGCGCCAGCGCCAGGCTGAGCAGCTCAAGCGCCGTCCGCGCGGGGCCGAGCAGGCGGCGGGCGGGGAGGACCGGGCCGGCGTCGTGGACCACCGCCGGCTCAAGGAGATGCGGACCCAGCTGTCCAAGAACGTCTCGGCCTGGTCGGCGCGGTCCGGCACCCCGCACGGGGTGATCCACAACCGCTTGCGGGAGATCAGCGGCGGCCCGGCCGTGGCGCAGGCGACGGCCGAGCAGCTGGAGACCCGCCTGCAGACCCTGGCGGGCTGGTTCGTCGGCCGGAAGTGATCCGGCCGCAGGCCGGGGTGTTCCGTCGGCTCGGCGTCTACTCGGCCGAGCCGCCCCAGGTGCACAACACGGCCCCGTTGTCCTCCATGAGCTCGAGGGCCTCCTCGGAGCGCTCGGCGTCCACGCCGGCCACCAGGTCCGTGTAGACCATCGTGTCGTACCCGGCGTCGATCGCGTCCAGCACGGTGGCCTTGACGCAGTGGTCCGTGGCGATGCCCACGACGGCGACCTCGTTCACGCCCTGCTGGCGCAGCCAGTCGTCCAGCCCGGGGGCGCCCTCCTCCACGGCCGTCGCGGCGGCGGCGGTCGCGCCGAAGGGGCCTGCCGTGCCCTCGGGGGCGCCGGACCGAACCAGGTCCGGGCTGCCCAGCTGGCCGTCGAAGCCCGAGTAGGCGCTGTCGAACCGGCCCTTGAGGAACTGGGCGTCGAGGTACTCGGTGTCCAGTTCCGCGTGCAGCTCCGCCCCGGCCGTACCGGCCACGCAGTGCACCGGCCAGGTCTCGGTGTAGTCCGGCTCGGCGTCCACGGCCGAGAAGTGCGGGCCCGGGTCCACGTGCCAGTCCCGGGTGGCCACGACGGCGTCGAACTCCGGGGCGCGCTCGTCCAGGAAGGCCGTGATCCGCGCGGCGGTCTCGGCACCACCGGTGACGGGCAGGGAGCCGCCCTCACAGAAGTCGTTCTGTACGTCCACGATGAGCAAGGCACGCATGGTGGGGTTCATTCCTGTTCTCTGCGGGTGGGGCTGACGGGGTGGTGGCGAACCGGCATGCTGCCGTCGCGGAGCCTCAGGGCCCGGTGAAGACGGTGGGGATGGCCGGTTCGCCGGGCTGCAGTCTACGCACGGCCGGGGGCAGTTCGGAAAGCGAGGCGCGATGGCGGTCCGCCGCGCGGGCCACGCCCTCCGGGCCCGTCCACCCGGGCTGGAGCTCGCCGCCCAGCACCAGGGGGTGCTGCAGCGGGCGGTCGTCGTGGTGGGCGTCCGGGGTCTCGTTGACGCCGACCAGCTCGGCGGTGGCCCGGCCGGCGGGGTCCAGGCGGCGGGCGGCCACCTTGCGTCCGCCCCGGGAGTCCTTGCCGGAGGCGGACTTGGCCACGTCCACCCACGCACCGCCGTCGTCCTGGCGGCTGACCAGCTTGTAGACCATCGAGGCCGTCGGCGCGCCCGAACCGGTGACCAACCGCGTCCCCACGCCGTAGGAGTCCACGGGGGCCGAGCGCAGGTAGGCGATCGCGAACTCGTCCAGGTCGGAGGTGACCATGATGCCGGTGCAGGTGTTGCCCAGCCCGTCCAGCAGCTTGCGCACCCGGTGGGCCTGCTCGACCAGGTCACCGGAGTCCAGGCGCACGTTGCGCAACGCGGTCCCGGCCACGGCGACGGCCGTCCGCACGCCCTGCTCGACGTCGTAGGTGTCCACGAGCAGGGTGGTGTCCCGCCCCAGGGCGGCCACCTGCGCCTCGAACGCCGCCTGTTCGGAGTCGTGCAGCAGCGTGAAGGAATGGGCGGCCGTGCCGACCGTGCGCACCCCGTAGCGCCGGCCCGCGGCCAGGTTGGAGGTGGCGTCGAACCCGGCGATGACGGCGGCCCGCGCGGCGGCGACGGCGGCCTCCTCGTTGATGCGCCTCGCACCCATCTCGAAGCAGGGCCGGTCCCCGGCGGCGGAAGTCATCCGCGAGGCGGCCGAGGCCACCGCCGAGTCGTAGTTGAGGACCGAGAGCAGGTAGGTCTCCAGGATGCAGGCCTCGGCGAACGTCGACTCCACCTGCAGGACGGGGGAGTACGGGAAGTACGCCTCGCCCTCGGCGTAGCCGTACACGTCGCCGGTGAAGCGGAAGTCGGCCAGCCACCGCAGGGTGGCCTCGTCCACCACCCGGTGGTCGGCGAGGAAGTCCAGCTCCTCAGTGCCGAAGCGGAACGTGGTCAGCCCCTCCAGCAGGCGCCCCGTCCCGGCGACGACCCCGTACCGGCGCCCCTCGGGCAGCCGGCGGGAGAACACCTCGAAGACGCTGCGCCGGTGGGCGGCCCCGGACTTCAGCGCCGCCTGGAGCATGGTCAGTTCGTAGTGGTCCGTGAACAGTGAGGTGGGCAGGAGCCAGCCCGTGTCCAGCGTCAGAGTCTGCTCGGTCACGTCAGCCACCATACAGGCCCGGCGGGCGCTCGCCGCAGGCGCCCGGCCGCCGCCTGGAGCGAGGCGGCCGGCCGCGTAGAATGGGGCCATGGTGTGGTGCAGACAGGAACCCGTCCCGCCCGGTGCCCCGCCCGAGAAGGCGCCCGGCGGATCGACCGGCCTGCTCGAGCGGCCCGACCTCTCCCGGCTCACCGTGGCCGACCGCCCGTGGCAGGTGATCGTGTGGAACGACCCGGTCAACCTCATGAGCTACGTCGCCTACGTCTTCCGGTCCTACTTCGGGTTCAGCCGTCAGAAGGCCGACCGGCTGATGCTGCAGGTGCACCAGGAGGGCAAGGCGGTCGTCGCCTCCGGCCAGCGCGAGGAGGCCGAGCGCCACGTGCAGGCGATGCACGGCTACGGGCTCTGGGCCACGCTGCAGCAGGAACCCGGCGAGGGCGCCTGATGGCCCGCGCCTTCAAGTCCACGCCCAAGGGGTTCGTGGCCGACCTCGAACGCGCCGAGCGCCGGCTGCTGCGCACGCTCTTCCAGGACGTCATCCAGTTGCTGGAGCCGGACGAGACCGCCGGGCCGGGTCCGTCCGCCGGCCGGCCGGCGGCCCCGGCGCCCGGGGACGGGGGCGGCGACGGCGACCCGTTCTGGGACATCGTGGCGGGCCTGGG
>DATBUG010000513.1:0-2720 GCA_036516315.1 Citricoccus sp. | reverse complement strand
CGGTTCACCAGGCGCCAGCCGAGCGTGGAGTTGGCCAGCTCGAGGTTGTGCATGGGGAAGGGCCGCTCGGTCTTGGGCAGCACCCAGGGGGCGCGGGACATCGACT
The DNA here is from genome assembly GCA_036516315.1 of Citricoccus sp. Classification (GTDB taxonomy): domain Bacteria; phylum Actinomycetota; class Actinomycetes; order Actinomycetales; family Micrococcaceae; genus Citricoccus. The sequence goes on along the minus strand of DATBUG010000513.1, from coordinate 2,614 downwards.
CCACGCCGCCGACGAGCATCAGGTCCGCCTCGCCGGTGTTGATCTGGCGGGAGGCGATGATCGCGGCGTCCAGGGAGGAGCCGCACAGCCGGTTCACGGTGGTGCCCGGGATGGAGGTCGGCAGCCCGGCCAGCAGGGTGGCCATGCGGGCGACGTTGCGGTTCTCCTCGCCGGCGCCGTTGGCGTTGCCGAAGACGACCTCGTCGATGCCCGCCAGCTCGGTGCCGGCGCCGGTGCCCTCGGTGTCCGGGCCGTCCGGCAGCAGGCCCGCCAGCTTCGGGGCGCGCTTGACGGACTCGCGCACCACGACGGCGGCGAGGTCGTCCGGGCGGGACTTGGCCAGCGCGCCGCCGACCTTGCCGAAGGGGGTGCGGACGGCGTCGTAGATGTAGGCGTCAGTCTGGGCAGTCATCTCATGACCTTCTCTCTGTTCGAACGACAGGCTACTGCTGCAGGGTGCGGGCCGGTCCGGGGCGGTCCACCGGGACACCGGGCCGGGACGGTGTTAGAGCTCCTTGCCGGCGGCGAGGTCCTCGTCCACCTGGGTGAAGACCTCCTGGGCCAGCTTGAAGGCGATGTTGGCGGCGGGCACCGAGGAGTAGATCGCCGTCTGGAGCAGGATCTCCTTGATCTCCTCCCGGCTCAGGCCGTTGCGCAGGGCCGCGCGGATGTGCATGGCGGCCTCGTCCCAGTATCCGCCCGAGACCATCGCGGAGATGGTCACGGCCGAGCGCATCCGCCGGTCCAGCCCGGGGCGGGTCCAGATGGTGCCCCACGCGTAGCGGGTGATGAGGTTCTGGAAGTCCTCGGTGGTCTCGTCCTTCTTGGACTCGGCGCGGTCCACGTGGGCGTTGCCGAGGACCTCGCGGCGCACGGCCATGCCGGCGTCGAAGACCTCCTGGCTGGTGGCGGACATGTCATGCCCGATGGGCTGGGCGGTATCGCTCATGTAGCTCCTGCTCTCGCATTCTGGTGGGGGTTCCGGCCGGGCGTCCGGTTCAGCCGGCGAAGTGCTCGCGGAGGATCCGGGCGGTGTTCTCCGGGTCCTCGGTGGGGGCCTGGTGCGCCACGTCCTCCAACACCACGGCCGTGCCCTGCTGCACGCCGGCGGCGGTCTGCTCGGCGTCGGCCGGCGGGCAGACGCTGTCCTGGGCGCCGTTGAGGGCGAGGATCGGGGTGGAGATCTCGCCGAGGCGGTCCCGCACGTCGAACGCGGCCAGCGCCTCGCAGATCCGCGCGTAGGAGAACCGGTCGGCCTCCTGCAGGGTGTGCAGCAACCGCGTGGAGCGCTGGGGATGCTTCTCGATGAACCCGGGGGCGAACCACTTCTCAGCGGCCCCGGCAACCATCGAAGGGGTGCCGGCCTTCTCCACGAACTCGGCGCGCTCCTTCCAGGCGGCCGGGTCACCGATCTTGGCCGCGGAGCAGATCACCGCGATGCCGTCGAACAGCTCCCCGTGGTCCAGGGCCAGCTGCAGGGCGACCTCGCCGTTGACGGAGACGCCGGCGTAGTAGACCTTGGCCCCGGCCGGGATCGTGCCGCTGGCGTGCTGGGCGCGGACGAGTTCGGCGACGGCGTCGGCGAGGTCCGCGATCGAGGTCGGCTCGTTGTGGGCCGGGGACTCCCCGTGGCCGGGCAGGTCCCACCCGATGACCTGGAAGCGCTCCTCGAGCAGGTTGGCCGTGTCCTGCCACAGCGCGTGCACGCCGGTGCCGAGACCGGCCCCCACGAACAGGACGTCCTGGGGCTCGCCGAACGAGTCGACCTCGTTCGTCAGCCGGCTGGCGGTGATCTGGGGTGTGGTCACTGGTGCTCCATTCCTCGGTGGTCGCCCGGCGTCGTCGGTGAGCCGGGCGGCATCGGTCGTCGGTCGGTGGCGGTGGTTGGCGGTCGGTGGCGGTCGGTCGCGATCGGAGGTGATCGGCGCGCGCCGGTCAGCCCTCTCCACCGCTCGGGTCGGGACCGCTCCGGTCGGCGCCGCTCATATCAGCGCCGCCGGGGGCGGCACTGCTCGGGTCGGCTCCCAGGAACCGGTCGGCCTGCGCGACGAGCCGGTCCACCAGGACGCCTGCCTCGCCGGTGTAGCCGGCCGGGTCCAGCAGCGCGTCGAGCTGCTCATCCGTCACGGACTCGGGCAGCTCCTGGCGCAGCAAGGTGCGGAAGTCCGGCTCGTCCGGCCCGCCGCCCAGGCTGCGGTCCACGATCGCCTGCAGCCGCGTCTTGCCGGCACCGGGCTCCCCGCCGGCCTGCGCCTGGAAGACCGGGGCGAGCTCGGCCATGAGCCGTTCCGAGACCAGCAGCGGGCCCACGCGGTGCAGGTTCTCGCTCATCCGCTCGACGTTGACCCGCAGCCCGGAGACCAATTCGGCGGTGCGGGCGGCCGCTCCCCCGGCCTGGCGCATCAGGGTCCGCAGGGCCGGCCACTCGGCGTGCCAGCCGCCGTCGGGGCGTTCCTCGTTCGCGGCGCCGGCGGCGGTGAGCACCTGGGCCAGGGTGCCGGGGGCGGACAGGGCGCCGGCGTGGATCATCACGGACAGCACCGGGTTCTGCTTGTGCGGCATGGCCGAGGACCCGCCGCGGCCGGCGGCCAGCGGCTCGCCGAGCTCGCCGTTC
>DATBUG010000512.1:0-1593 GCA_036516315.1 Citricoccus sp. | reverse complement strand
GATGCGCCGGCGGCCGTGGCCGCGGGCGTGCTTAAGACGGGACACGTGGTCGCCCCTTCGTCGGTGGAGTGATGGGCGGGGCGATTCCCCTTCCCCGCCGGGTGAAGGATAACCCATGAAGGCAAAGACGCGGTGACCTGGGCCACAGGCGTCCAGCGTCAGGACCGTCCCCGGTGGCGGTGGTGCCGGACGGGACACGGTGTGAGGGGTGCGGGCGGGGTGTGATGGGATAGCCCCATGAAGCTCGCCACGTACCGACTGCCCGGATCCGATCGCGACACCCCGGGCGCCACGTTCGCCGCCATCGTCACGGGGGCCGAGGGCTCCCGTGCCACCACCGCCGTCGAGCTCGAGGGCATCGTCGACGTCGGGGACTTCCTGTCCCACCCCGAGCCCACCCGCTCCGAACTCGTGGAGGCCGCCCTCGCGGCCGCCGAGGAGGACCCCACGCGCGTGCTGGACGCCACCGGGCTGGAGCCGGCCACGCTGGTCCCGTTCCCCACGAAGGTGTTCTGCATCGGGCTGAACTACCGCAACCACATCCTGGAGACGGGGCAGGAGTTGCCCGAGTACCCGGCGATCTTCACGAAGTTCGCCCAGAGCCTGACCGGAGCCTCCGACCCGATCGAGGTGCCGGCCGAGGACCACCGGCTGGACTGGGAGGGCGAGCTGTGCATCGTGATCGGCGAGCCGGGGCGGCGGATCCCGGAGGCCGAGGCTGACCAGCACATCGCCGGGTACGCGATCGCCAACGACGTCTCCGTGCGCGGCTACCAGGGCCGGACCACGGAATGGACGCAGGGCAAGGTGTGGGAGGAGACCACGCCCGTGGGCCCCTGGCTGGTCACCCCGGAGGAGTTCACCGAGGGCGCCCGCATCACCACCCGGGTCAACGGGCAGGTCATGCAGGACGACTCCACGGGAGACCTGGTCTTCGACGCGCGCCGGCTGGTGTCCTACATCTCCGACCTCGTCACCCTGCTGCCCGGAGACCTGATCCTCACCGGCACCCCTGCGGGCGTGGCCGTGGCGCGCAAGGACGAGAACGGCCGCCGGCCGTGGCTGAAGGCCGGCGACGTGCTCGAGACGGAGATCGAGGGGCTCGGCGTCCAGCGGAACGAGATCCGGTGATGGCCCCCGAGCCGTCCCCCGAAGCCCCGAACGGGTCCGGGCTCACTACCTGCGACCTCTACGACGCGGACGAGACACTGCAGTCCTGCTCCGTGCAGTTCCTCGACCTGGGCGGACGCACGCGGTTCACCGGCCCGGTGCGCACCATCCGGTGCCACCGGGACAACGGCCTGGTCAAGCAGGTGCTCAACGGCCCAGGCGAGGGCGCCGTGCTGGTGGTCGACGGCGGAGGGTCGCTGGAGTCGGCCCTGATGGGCGACCGGATCGCCGCCGCCGCCGTGCGCAACGGCTGGGCCGGCGTCGTCATCCACGGCGCTGTCAGGGACCGTGCCGTGGTGGGCGGCCTGGAACTGGGCGTCAAGGCCCTCGGGTCGAACCCCCGCACCTCCGCCAAGGACGGGGCCGGGGAACTTGACGTGCCCGTGGAGTTCGGCGGAGTGCTGTTCACCCCCGGGGCGAGAC
>DATBUG010000511.1:0-5318 GCA_036516315.1 Citricoccus sp. | reverse complement strand
CTGCCGCACGAGGGTGTCCAGGGCGCCGACGGTCTCCTCCACCGGGGTCTCCGGGTCCGCGCGGTGGGAGTAGAAGATGTCCACGTAGTCCAGGCCCAGGCGCCGCAGCGACTCCTCGGCGGAGGCGATGAGGTACTTGCGCGAACCGAAGTTGCCATAGGGCCCCGGCCACATGTCCCAGCCGGCCTTCGAGGAGACGATGAGCTCGTGCCGGTAGGGCGCGAAGTCCCCGCGCAGCATCCGGCCGAAGTTCTCCTCCGCGGAGCCGTACGGCGGGCCGTAGTTGTTGGCCAGGTCGAAGTGGGTGATGCCGTGGTCGAAGGCGTGGCGCAGGATCTCACGCTGGACGTCGAAGGGCCGGTTGTCCCCGAAGTTCCACCACAGGCCGAGGCTGAGGGGCGGCAGGAGCAGTCCGCTGGTGCCCACGCGGCGGTAGGCGGTGTCCTCGTACCGCTGCGGGGAGGCGACGTAGGGGCGGTGGCTGTCCGGGATCACAGGGCGCACCCTATCAGCACCGGTTCCGGGTGCAACCGCACCCCCCAGGCGTCCTCGACGCCGTCGCGCACCGTGCGGGCGACGGCCAGCAGGTCCTCGGCCGTGGCCTGCCCCCGGTTGGTCACGGCCAGCGTGTGCTTGGTGGACAGCGACGCGCGGCCCTGCGCCAGGTGGTGCTGGTCCTCCCCCAGTCCGTACCCCTTGCCGAACCCGGCGTGCTCGATGAGCCAGGCGGCCGAGAGCTTCACACGGCCGGGGCCGGCGCCGAACGCCGGGGCGCCCTCGGGCAACCGGGCGCGCACCGTGTCCGCCACGATGGGGTTGGTGAAGAACGAGCCCGTGGACCAGGTGTCGTGGTCGGCGGCGTCCAGCACCATGCCCTTGCCCGCCCGCAGGGCCAGCACCTCGGCGCGCACGAGGGAAAGCGGCGCGCTCTCCCCCTCCGTGACGCCGAGCGCCCGGGCCAGCTGAGCGTAGCGCACGGGGGCCGCGGTACCGGTGGCGCGCAGCCGGAAGTCGACCGAGAGCACGACCCAGCGCGGGGTGGTGGCGCCCTCGGCCGGGGCCAGGCTGCGCTTGATGACCGAATCCCGGTAGCCGAACCCGAGCTGGTCGTTGGACAGCTCGACGACCTCACCGGCCTGGCGGTCCCAGGCCCGCACGGACACGAGGGTCTGCGCGACGTCCGCCCCGTAGGCCCCGACGTTCTGCACCGGCGTGGCCCCGGCGGACCCGGGGATCCCGGACAGCGCCTCGAGCCCGGCCAGCCCCTGGTCCACCGTCCAGGCCACGGCCTCGTCCCAGTCCTGTCCGGCGGCCATCCGGACGGTGACGTGCCCGTCGTCGTCGCCGGCGCGGCTGATCCCGGGGAAGGCGAGCCGGACGACGGTGCCGGGGAACCCGGCATCGGCCATCAGGGTGTTGGACCCGCCGCCGAGCACCAGCAGCGCGGTGCCGTCCCGGTCGGCCTGCGCCACGGCCGCGATGGCCTCGGCTTCCGAGGCGGCGGTGACCCAGTGCCGGGCCTCCCCGCCCACGCGGCTGGTGGTGTGCTCGGCGAGCCTCACCGCTCGCCCAGCCGGACCACGACCTGCGCCTTGGTCAGCACGCGCGCACCGCCCTGAGCCGGATCGGTCACGGTCAGGTCGATCCGGGCGGTGCCGGCCTCGGCGTCGACCTTCCCGACCTTCCCGCTGACCTCCAGGGTCGCGCCGCCGTCCTCGGGCACGGGCACCATCTGGGTGAAGCGCGTCTGGTAGTCCACGATCCGGCCCGGGTCCCCGCACCAGTCGGTGACCAGCTGCACGGCCGCGCCCATGGTCAGCATCCCGTGGGCGATCACGCCCGGCAGCTCGACGGAGCGGGCGGTCGACTCGGACCAGTGGATCGGGTTGAAGTCCCCGGAGGCGCCGGCGTAGCGGACCAGGTCGGCGCGGTCGAGGTGGACGGTGGCGGTGCCGATGGCCTCGCCCTTCTCGGGGGTGTGCATCAGGCGTCCTCTCCGCGGACCAGCAGGGTGGACCGCACGGTGCTGACCGGTTCCCCGGCGGTGGTGGTGAGGTCCGCGCGGGTGGTGACCATCGAGTGCCCGCCCAGGGACTTGACGGCCTCCACGGTGGCGGTGGCGACCAGCTCGTCCCCGGCGACGATCGGGCGGTGGTGAGTGAAGCGCTCGTCCGCGTGCACCACGCGGGAGAAGTCGATGCCCGAGTCCGGGTCCTCCACCACGGCCTGCTCGGCGCGCTGGGCCAGGATGACGGCGAACGTGGGCGGGGCCACCAGGTCTGCGTGCCCCAGGGCGCGGGCGGCCTCGACGTCGGTGTGGGCCCGGTTCCCGGCCTGGACGGCGGCGGCGAACTCGCGGACCTTCTCCCGTCCCACGGCGTACGGCTCGGTGGGCGGATAGCTGCGCCCCTGCAGGTCCGGGTTCACGCTCACGGGACGGTCCTCCTCGTCACGGTCATCGGTTACCGCCTGGCCGGCGGCCACCCTCCAGCCTACCCGCGCGGCGGCGCACGAGCGCGTCACGCGGGATGACCGGCCCCGGACGCGACGTGGCGCCACCCCCGAGGGGATGGCGCCACGTCCGGTGTCGGAGACTCAGCGGGTGAACGCGTGGTAGCGCTGCATGAAGGCCGAGATCTCCGCGCGGGTGATCGGATCGGACTGGTTGAAGTTGCCCTGGGTGTCACCGACGGTGATGCCCTTGCTGGCGAGCCAGGTGATCGCGTCGTAGTTCGCGCCACCCGGGTTGAGGTCCTCGAACGGCGACTCCTCCGGCGCATTGTGGCGCGGCTCGTGCCACCGGTACAGGAACGCGGCGAACTCACCACGGGTGACCGCCTTGGACGTCTTGAAGGTGCCGTCGGCGTAGCCGGCGGTGATCTTCTCCGAGGATGCCCAGGTGATCGACTCGTAGTACGCGCCACCGGCGTTGACGTCGCTGAACGGCGACTCCTCCGGGACCTCGAAGCCCTCGGGCTCGATGTACCGGTGCAGGAACGCCGAGGTCTCACCTCGGGTCACGTTCTGGGTCTTCTTGAACGTGCCGTCGGTGTACCCCACGGAGATGCCGTGGCGGGCCATCCACTGGACCGGGGTGTAGTACGCCGAGCCGCGCGGGTTGTCCTCGAAGCGCACGCGCTCACCACGGTGCTTGGCCGCGGCGGCGTCCTCCGTGGTGGTGGTGGCGAAGGACGGTGCAGCCATGGCGCCACCGAGGACTGCGGTGAGGCCGAGGGCTACGGCTCCGGAGAGGATACGGCTGGTAGTCATGAGACGGGCCTTTCTGAGAGATGCGGGTGCATGCATTCCACCCACCCCCCTCATGACCTGTCAATGGCTTCTGGGCGCCAATACGCCTGCGACGCGGGAAGTTGTGAATCCGTGATTCCGGACGCCCGTGACATGAGACCCAGGCCCACGGAGCGCCCCTTGCATAACGGCAACGGCACGGACCGCGTCGCCGGCCACCGGGCCGTCACCCCCGTCGCCTGCGTCAGGACGGGGCGCCGGGTCCCCGGTGGCCCCTCGGTGCCCTGCCGCGGAGTGGGGGTCTCCGCCAGCGGAAGGTCTTATAGATCACGATTCGGTCACGAATCGCGTCCTGTCAGCGTCGTCTTGGTCACTGCCTGGCCGTCCGCCGTGGTCGCAGGTGCTCCCGCGACGGCGTCAGGGCGTACGGCCGTGACCGGCGCCGGCTGTCAAGCCGCCTACTTCGCGCGGCGGCGGGCGTCCCGGATGCGCAGGACCTGGGCGGCCAGGTGCGTGAGGAGCCCGGCGCCGATCAGCCCGATGGCGGCCCACTGCACCGGCGTGAGCGTCATCGCTCCCCCGATGAGCGAGAGCAGGATGCCGAGCAGGATCAGTCCGGTCCCGGTCAGCAGGGTGGCGCGGTAGGCGGTGGAGCCGTTCTCCCAGGGATTGAACACTCCTCCACGGTATCGCGGTACCGCCGCACCACGAGCTCGGCCAGTCCCGCCGGGACGGGGCCGGACTCCCCCAGCAGCGGCGGGGTGGTGACCACCGCTCCGGCCGCCGCGGCCTCGGTCACCAGCCGCGACTGGAAGTACCCCGGGGCCAGCAGGTAGCTGAGCACCAGCACCTGGACCGCGGGGTCCCCGCCCCGGGCCCGGGCGACGGCGGTGCCGACCCCGGGGCGGGCGGCCGAGAGGTACGTGGCGGTCACCTCGGTGCCCAGCCGGGCCGCGACGGCGCGGGCGACCGTCCGGCAGTCCCGGACGGCGCCGGCATCCGTGGACCCGGCCGCCCCCAGGACCACACGGTGGCGGCCGCGGACGAAGCCGGCTGCCAGGGCGTGGCGGACAAGGACGTCCACGAGCGCCTCGTCCGGGCCGAGCGCGGGGGCGACCGGCCGCCCCCGCGCCGCCTCGCGCAGGTCCACCTTGACGTGGTAGCCGGCGGAGAGCAGCACGGGCACGAGGACGGCGCCGCGGTCCTGCGGCAACCCCGCCACCACCTGGTCGACCCGGCAGTCCTGCACGTCCACGTGGGTCAGGACCACCTCGGCCGGGGTCCGGTCCCGCACCGCCCGGGCCAGCGCGGCGATCCGCTCCTGCCCGGACGGGTCCGCCGTGCCGTGGGAGACCGCGATGAGGACCGGGGGACGCCTCACGCCGCGGCCACCTCCACCACCCGGTCCCGCACCCGCACCGGGTAGGTGGCCAGGCGCAGCTCCGGGTCCGTCAGACAGCGTCCCGTGGCGAGGTCGTAGACCTGCTTGTGCAAGGGCGAGGCGAGCGTGGGCCGCCCGCCGCGGGACCCGACGATGCCGCGGGCCATCACCGGGGCGTGCGCGTACGGGTCCCAGTGCGAGACCGCCAGGACGTCGTCCCCGGGCAGGCGGACGAGGGCCACCTGGTCCCGGCCCACGAGGGCGGCCTCGGCCCAGAGCGGCTCGAGCCTCTCGAGCGGGCAGACCGGGTGCCAGGAGCGGGCCGGCACGGGGTCGGCAACGGGGCCGGCAGCGGGGTGGGCGTCGGGCTGTGGGGGCGTCACGGTGAGGGTCATGCGGCCACCGTAGAGGGCCGGTGTTTCCCCGAACCGGCGGGGATGTTTCGCCCGCGCAACAGTACGCTCTCCGCCGTCCCGCCGGCCCGGTGAGGGCCCCGTCATGCGGCCGTTACACCCGGGACACGGCCGGGAAACGGCCGGCTCATAGCGTGGGAGCCCTACCGACGCGAGGGGATGGACCCATGACTGTGCGACCGACCGGATCGGAGTTCCGGACCGTGGCCGTGGTCGGCGGTGGACCCGCCGCCCACCGGCTGGTGGAGGCCCTGCTGGCCCGCGGGGAGGACCTG
>DATBUG010000510.1:0-5632 GCA_036516315.1 Citricoccus sp. | reverse complement strand
TCCGCAGACCGGCCAGTTCCCGCGTCAGGTACTCGGTGTCCGCCAGGTTGCGCTCGGCCCGGGCCCGGTCCTCCCGCAGGGCTACCTTGTCCCGGTCGTCCTGCCGGTTCTGGGCCAGCAGCAACAGGGGAGCGGCATAGGAGGCCTGGAGGGACAGCACGAGGGTCAGCGCGGTGAAGCCCAGCGCGGCGGAGTCGAAGCGCCAGACCTCCGGGGCGAAGGTGTTCCAGGCCAGCCAGATCGCGCAGAAGACCGTCATGGCCAGCAGGAACTGGGGCGTGCCCATGAACCGCGCGAACCCCTCGGTGGCCTCGCCGAAGGCGTCCGGGTTCGGGCTCAGGCGCGGCCAACGCCGCTGACGGGCCCCCAGGGGGGTGTCCAGTCCGGTCCGGCGCGGGGACTGTTCGGTGGTCTTCTCCGCCATCAGCTCGCCTCCTTCCGGCCCGGCGGCACCGCGTCCGGCTCGGGCCCGTCCATGCTGCGCCAGTCGTCGGGCAGGATGTGGTCCAGCACGTCGTCCACGGTCACCGCCCCCACCACGCGGTGGTGCTCGTTGACCACGGGGATGCAGGTCAGGTTGTAGGTGGCCAGCTCACGCGTCACCGCCGGCAGCGGCGTGAGGTCGGTGACCGGTTCCAGGTCCTTGTCCAGCAGGTTCCCCAGGGGCTCGGGCGGTGGATAGCGCAGGAGCCGCTGGAAGTGCACCACGCCCAGGTACCGGCCGGTGGGGGTCTCCAGCGGGGGCCGGGCCACGATCACCAGGGAGGCCATGGCGGGCGTGAACTCCTGCTGGCGGATGTTCGCCAGGGCGTCGGCCACGGTGGCCTCCGGGGGCATGATGACCGGGACGGGGGTCATCACCGAACCGGCCGTGTTCTCCTCGTACTCCATCAGGCGGCGGACGTCGTCCGCGTCCTCGGGCTCCATGAGTTCCAGCAGCAGTTCCTGCTGGGCGTCCGGCAGGCCGTGCAGCAGGTCCGCGGCGTCGTCGGGGTCCATCTCCTCGAGCACGTCCGCGGCGCGCTCGATGTCCAGGTGCGAGATGATCTCGACCTGGTCGTCGTCGGGCAGTTCCTGCAGCACGTCGGCCAGACGCCCGTCCTGCAGCTCGGTGGCGATCTCCACGCGGCGTTTGGAGGTCATCTCGTGCAGCACGTCCGCGAGGTCGGCGGCCTTGAGGTCCTCGTGGGCGGCCACGAAGCTCGTGGCACCCTGCGGCTCGCCCCGGTCCGCCCACCGCGCGTGGTCCCAGTCCACCAGCAGATGCTCGCCCCGGGCCCGCCCGAAGGGACCCCGGCCGGCGTCCCGCCGGACGTACAGGTCGCTGACCACCCAGTCCCCGTTGCGCTGCAGTTCCAGGCCGACGTCCTCCAGGACCGCGTGGCCGGACCCGTCCTTGAGGGTGACCCGGCGGTCGAACAGGTCACCGGCGACCATCAGTTCCGCCCCGCGGCGTTCGAACCGGCGCAGGTTGATCAGCCCCGTGGTGATGATCTGGCCGGAGTCCATGGAGGTCACCCGGGTCATCGGCACGAAGACCCGCTTCTTGCCGGGCACCTCGATGACCAGGCCGACGGCGACCGGGGGCAGGACCGGCCCGCGGTCCGCCACGACGGCGTCGCGCATCCGCCCCAGACGGTCGCCCAGGGGGTCGAACACGTCCAGGCCCAGCAGGCGGGCGACGAAGATCTTCGGGGCGCTCATCCTTTCAGCCTAGTCGGCCTCCACCGCCCCGGGCGTGGCACCCGGAGAGGCCCCGGAACCGGCGCCGGAGCCATCCGCGGACGCGGCTGAGGGGAGAGAGCACGGACCGGTGTACGGGGCGCCCGGGCAACCGTGGCGAGTACGCGGACGGCGGCGTACCGTAGAAGCAGCACGCGAAGGACCGAGCATCCTCCCCGAGGGATCGAGTGGCTATGGACCGGGGACCCTGGACGAAGTGGACACCCGCCGTGGCCGCGGCCGCGGTGGTCGCGGCAGTGGCGGCCGGCGGGACGATCGCGGCCGGCGCCGGCCCGGACCTGCCCGACCGGACCCCGGAGGAGGTCCTGGAACTGGCCACCCGGCACCGGGTGGAGGGTTTCTCCGGGCACCTCGAGGCCCGCATGGACCTCGGACTGCCGCCGCTGCCCACCGAGGGAGCCGGGGAGGCCGGCGCCCAAGACGGCGCACAGGACGGTGACGCCGTCGACGCCCGCCTCGCCGAGATGGTCTCCCTGCTCTCCGGCACGCACCGGGCCCGCGTCTTCGCCGACGGCCACGACCGGTTCCGCCTCCAGGTCCTGGACGGCGCCGAGGAGACCGACGTGGTCCGCAACGGTGGTGACCTCTGGGTCTACGACTCCGCCCGGCACCGCGCCGCCCACGCCACCGTTCCGGACGGTACCGGACCCGGGGAGCAGCCGGCCCGGTCCCTGCCGACCCCGGAGCGGATCGCGGACCGCGTGCTGGCCGGCGCCCGGGACCACAGCGACCTCACGGTGGCGGAGGGCACCGCCGAGGCCGGCCGCGCCGCCTACACCCTGACGGTGGACCCGCGCACGGACCAGACCCTCGTGGAGTCCGTCCGGATCGACGTCGACGCCGCGACCGGCATGCCGCTGGGCGTGCACGTGCATGCCGTGGACCACGAGGCCCCGGTCCTGAGCCTCGCCTTCACCCGCTTCACCGCCGAGACGCCCGACGCCGGCCTGTTCCGCTTCCGCCCGCCCGCCGGGGCGGCCGTCGAGGAGCTCGACCCGGGGCCGGCTTCGCCCCGGCACCCGAGGAGTGCGGACCGCGCGCCACGCGCCGGGCACCACCCCGGTGGCGAGGTGGTCGGCCAGGGCTGGGACGCCGTCGTCGTGACGGACCCGGAGGCCGTGCCGGAGGACCTGGGCGGGTCCGCGGTGCTGGACCGGCTGGCCACGCCGGTCGAGGGCGGCCGCCTGCTGGCCACCCCCGTGCTGAACGTGCTGGTCACGGATGAGGGCCGCGTGGTGGCCGGCGCCGTGCCCCGGCAGCGCCTGCTGGACGTGGCCGCCGGAACCGGAACGGAGTGAACACCCGGCCACCGGATGCGGACCCGGTCATCCACACCGCCGCGCTGGCCAAGCGCTTCGGACCCCGCTGGGCCGTCCGGGACCTGCACCTGTCCGTCCCCCGGGGCTCGGTGTTCGGGTTCCTGGGACCCAACGGGTCCGGGAAGACCACGACCATCCGGATGCTGCTGGGCCTGGCGGCGCCGACCTCCGGCACCGCCAGCGTGCTCGGCGAGCCGATGCCCCGGGCAGCCCTGAGCGTGTTGCCGAGGGTCGGGGCACTCGTGGAGGGTCCGGCCTTCTACCCGTACCTGTCCGGCCGGGCCAACCTGCTCCGCCTCGATGCTGCGGACCGCACCGCCGATCCCCGCACCCGGGGCCGGCGGGTCGACGCGGCGCTCGAGCGCGTGGGCCTGTTGCGGACCGCCCGGCTGCCCGTGCGCGCCTACTCGCTGGGCATGCGCCAGCGCCTGGGGATCGCCCACGCCCTGGCCGGCCACCGCGAGCTGGTGGTGCTGGACGAACCCACGAACGGCCTGGACCCGCAGGGCACGCGCGAGGTGCGCCGGCTGGTGGGCTCGCTCACGGACGCCGGGACCACCGTCTTCGTCTCCAGCCACCTGCTCAGCGAGGTCGAGCAGGTCTGCACGCACGCGGCGGTGATGGGCCACGGGCGGTTGCTGGCGCAGGGGACGCTCGCGCAGCTGCGCGGCTCCGCCGGACGCGTGGTGGTGCGCACCGTGGAGCCCGGCGAGGCCGCTCGGGTACTGGACGGGCTCGGGCTCGAGGTGCTGGCCCGCACCGAGACGATGGTGCGTGCCGCCACCGGTCCGCGGACCCCGCCGGCCGAACGGATCGTGGCGGCGCTGGTGGCCTCGGGGGTGGGGGTGCGCGGGTTCACCCTCGAGGGGCCCAGCCTGGAGGAGCGGTTCGTGGAACTGACGGGGGAGGGTTTCGATGTCGACTGACCGCGCCGCGACCCGCGGGGCAGGACTGCTCGCCTCGGACCTGCTGTTGCTGTTCCGGCGCCGGCGCACCTGGGCCCTGTTCGCCGCGCTCGCCGCCGTCCCCGTCCTGATCGGATTGGCCGTGCGCCTGGCCAGCGGCCCGCCCCGCGGCCGGGGCCCGGCGTTCCTGGACCAGGTCTCCGGGAACGGGCTGTTCCTGGCCGTGGTGGCCCTGTTGGTCAGCGTGCCCCTGTTCCTGCCGCTGACCGTCGCGGTCGTCGCCGGTGACTCGATCGCCGGGGAGGCCGCGCAGGGCACCCTGCGCTACCTGCTCACGGCACCGGTCTCACGCGGCGGCCTGCTGGCGGTGAAGTTCACGGTGATCGTGGTGTTCTGTGCCGCAGCGGTGCTGGTGCTCACCCTCACGGGCGTGCTCACCGGGCTGGTCCTGTTCGGCGTGCAACCGGCCGTGCTGCTGTCCGGGGACACCGTGGGGCTCGGGGAGTCGTACGCGCGCCTGGGGCTGGTCGCGGCGCACGTGCTGGTGTCCCTGGTGGGCCTGGGAGCGGTGGGGCTGTTCCTCTCGACCCTCTCGGACGTGCCCGTGGGCGTCATGGCGGCGATCGCCGTGCTCGCCGTCGTCGCACAGATCGCCGGGTCCCTGCCGCAGCTGGACTGGCTGCACCCCTGGCTGTTCACCGCACACTGGAGGGGGTTCGCGGACCTGCTGCGGCACCCGGTGCTGTGGGACTCCTTCGTGGCCAACGCCGCGCTGCAGGGGCCGTACGTGCTGGTGTCCGGCGCGCTGGCCTACGGCCGGTTCACCACCCGGGACGTCCTGGCCTGACCGGGGACCTCTTACGCCGGTGGCGGAGAACCGGTGTCCCGTGATGACCGGCCGGTGCCGCCGACGGCAGAATGGACGCATGTCGATGCACTTCGGTCCCGCCTCCTCCGACCCGGCCGCCAGCGGCCTGCCGCGCGGCGAGGTGCTGGGCACCTACGACTCCTACGCGGAGGCGCGCACGGTGGTGGACCGGCTGGCCGAACAGGACTTCGACGTGCGGACCGTCTCGATCGTGGGCGTGGACCTGCGCACCGTGGAACGCATCCGCAACCGCCTGACCTACGCCACCGTGGCCCTGCGCTCGGCCCTACAGGGTGCCTTCTTCGGCCTGATGCTCGGCATCCTGATGAGCCTGATCGACCCTTCAGGAGCCGGGGTGCAGATCCTGTACACGGTGGGCCTGGGCATCGGCATCTGGATGCTGTTCGGCGTGATCGGCCACGCGATCCGCAAGGGCAAGGGCTTCGACTCGGTCCAGCAGCTGGTCCCCACGCGGTTCGACGTGGTGTGCGAGTTCTCCGCCGCGGGGCGGGCCCGGCAGATCCTGGGAACGGGGACAGCGGCAGTGGCCGCCGCACCGGCGGCGCCCACCCGCCCGGACACACCCACCACGGGGTCTCCCGCCGGCCCTGCCTCCGGGGCACGGTCCGGTGGCAAGCCCGGCAGTGAGGGCGGCAGTGAGGACGACGCCGGCCCAGCAGCCACCCAGCGTGAGCCCGGCGGGTCCGGTGTCCGGCGCGGGGTCCGCGACCCCGGTCACTCCGGCCGGCCCGGTCTCGCCGGAGGCCGGAACTGGCGACGCGGCGGCTGACGGGACG
>DATBUG010000509.1:0-1676 GCA_036516315.1 Citricoccus sp. | reverse complement strand
CTCGACGCCGAGGTCCTGTCCCGCGCCGTCCCGGCCCGGGACGTCAGCCCCGGCGTGGGCCGGCGCCGGCTCGGCACCGTGCACCTGGACCGGCTCGGCCTGCGACTCACCCCGTTCCCCGGCATCCACGTCCTCGAGCAGAGCGAGAACGAGCGGATCCTGTCCGACCACCTGGCCTCGCTGGGCCGCCCCGTGGCCTGGGGGCATGCCTTCCGGTCCCTGCACGAGCGGCCGGACGGCACCGTGTCCGTCACCCTGGACACCCCGGAGGGGCCCGTCACCGTGACGGCCCGTTACGTGATCGCCGCCGACGGCGCCTCCTCCCCGGTCCGACGTGCCGTGGGCACCGAGTTCGAGGGCACCACGAGCCCCTTCGAGTTCTACGTCCTGGACGCGCTCGGAGTCGAGGGCGTCGGCGAGGGGATCGAGGTGCGCTTCTCCGCGGAGCACTTCATGCTCTGCTTCCCCATGGGACACGACGAGCGGGGACGCCGCTCCCGACTGCTCGGCGTCCTGCGCGCACCGGAGCGTGCGGACGGGGACACCAACGGGGACAAGTCCGGGGCCGAGGGGGACGGGGCCGAGCGGGACGGGATCGAGCGCCGCGCCCGCGCGGACCTGGCGGCGCGGTTCGGGATCTCCTACGCCGGGACCGCATGGGCGAGCCGGTACCGGGTGCACCACCGGGTGGCGGCGGCGTTCCGCGCCGGCGCGGTGTTCCTGGCCGGGGACGCGGCGCACATCCACTCCCCCGTCGGCGCCCAGGGGATGAACACCGGCCTGCAGGACGCCCAGGACCTGGTCTGTACCCTGGCCGACGTCCTCGCCGGGCGCGCCGGTGACGAGACCCTGGACCGCTACGAGGCCGAGCGGCGGCCGGTGGCGATGAACCTGGTGCGCACCACGGACCGGGTGTTCGCCGCGGTGACCTCACTGGGTCCCCTGGCCCGGGTACTGCGCTCGGTCGTCGCCCCGGCGGTACTGCCCGTGGTGCTCCGCCTGGTCCCGCGGTCCTCGGCGGGCGGGCGGCTCTACGGCTACGTCTCCCAGATCCGGATCCACTACTGGATGGGGCCGGGCCGCACCCGACCGGTGGGCCGACGGCGCGGCCGGGTGCGGGGACGGCGCCTGCCGTGGGTCCCCGACGCCGGCCACGCCGGCTCGTTGCCCGGTGGCGACGGGCGCGGGGACAACCACGAGGCACTCAACGTGCCCACCTGGCAGGTCCACGCCTACGGCCCGGCCGCCGTCGGGACCGCCGGGGGACTGGCGGAACGGCACCGGGACAAGGCCGCCGGCGAGCCGCGCCTGCCGGTGTACACCTTCCGCGCGGCACCGGACCAGGGCCTGCCCGACGGCACCGCCGTCCTGGTCCGGCCCGACGGTTTCGTGGCGGAGGTCGAGATTGCGGTCACCGGACGCGCCGGCCTCTCCCCGGCGAGGCAACTGGAGGTCAGAAGATGACGCGAAACGGCGGTTCTGGGCGCGTCCGCGTCATCTTCTGACCGCTGGATCCCGGGAAAGGGAGGGGCGTGGAGGGGTGGGGTGGATCAGTCCTCGATGAGGTCGCGGACCTGGACCACCTGGTCGCGGCCGGGGCCGACGCCGATCGCGGAGATGCGGGTGCCGGACATCTTCTCCAGCGCCAGGACGTAGTCGCGGGCGTTGGCGGGCAG
>DATBUG010000508.1:0-7347 GCA_036516315.1 Citricoccus sp. | reverse complement strand
GGCGGCCAGCGACCGCCACAGGTAGGACCAGGTGGGGTTGCCGTGGACGGCGAGGATGACCCCGTCGGGTCGCAGGCCGGACTCGGCCAGGACGTCGCCGGTGTCCAGCACGTGCAGGGTGCGGTCGCCGTCGAAGGTGCGCACGCCGACCAGCCGGCTCCAGGCCGGGTCCCACCCGGGCAGTCCGGTCGTCTCCGACGGGCAGGAGGGGTCGGCGGAGACCGGCAGGGCGGCCGTCGCGGCGGGGATCCTCACCAGTCGATCTCCAGCATCGCCGTGTTGAGTCCGGACCCCACCCCCATGCAGAGCACCCGGTCACCGGCGGAGAGGGACCCGGCCTCGCGGGCCAGGGTGATGGGCAGGGAGGCCGGGCCCACGTTGCCCAGCTCCGGGAAGGTCACGGGGAACAGGGCCGGGTCCAGGCCGGCGGCCTCGGTGATGGAGTCGGTGTGCAGGCGGGAGACCTGGTGGGTGACGTAGCGGTCCATGGTGGACCACTGCCAGTCGGCGGGGACCTCGTTCCAGGCGTCCATCACGAGCTCGAGGCCGTCGTTGAGCAGGGCCGTGGAGTCGGTGAACATGCCCTTGTGGTCGCCGACGCACAGGTCGTGGTGGTCGGTGCCGGCGCGCGTGATGCCCCGTACGATCCGGTGTCCCTCCGGGTGCAGGTCAGTGCGGCCCACCACGGCGGCGGAGGCGCCGGAGCCCAGGGTGAGCGAGGCGAACTGCTCCATGAAGCTGCCGCGGTCCACCGAGCCGTCCTTGAGGTTCTGCAGGGTGGCCTGCTGGACCTTGCCGGAGTCCTCACCGGCGACGATGACCGCGTAGTCGACCTGTCCGGCGTCGATCATCGAGGCGGCCAGGGAGAGCCCGTTGACGAACCCGAGGCAGGCGTTGGTGATGTCGAAGTTCGTGGCGGAGGTGGGCAGGCCCATCTCGTGGTGGATGCGCACGGCCACCGAGGGTTCGAGGGTTTCCCGGGTCACCGAGGTGTTGATCATCAGCCCCACCTGGTCGGGGCGCACGCCGGCGGCGACCAGGGCCTGCCGGCCGGCCTCGGCGGCCCCCTCCTGGAAGTGCCCGGGGTGCTCCCAGGTACGCCGGGACTGGACCCCGGCGACGCGCTGGAGCAGTCCCCGCGGCAGCCGGAGGCGCTTGAGCACGCCGGCCAGTTCGTCGTCGATCTGCTCGCTCGTCACCGTGACGGGGGCCAGGACTTCCGTCACGGACAGGAGGGAAGCATTGGAGTGACGGAAGATCGCGTTACCTTGCACTATGGGCCTGGTCCGTTCGTGAGGTCGGGGCTGCTGGGAGGGTCGGCGGCGCACGCCACCGACGACCCAGCTTATCGAACCGGTGGGCGCACGTGGTCCGGTCGCAGCCTCACGCCGCCAGCAACAGCACCACGGGCAGGGCCGTCAGCACCAGCGCGGCGAGGATGACGGCCAGGCGCAGGGCCAGCGGCAGGGGCGGGACCGGGTCGAGCAGGCGGTAGAACCGCAGCGTCAGCGGCACCGATCCGTCCTGCTGGACGTTGTCGGCGGCGGCCCGGCGGGTCTGGGCGGCCCGGCCGCCCGGCGAGCCGGTGCGGGCGAGGCCCTCGGCCTCCCCGGTCAGGACGATGGCGCGCACCAGGTCGGTGCGCTCGTGGGACTTCAGGGCGGCGTCGTCGGCGAGCATCTCGGTCAGCTGCGCCACGGCACGCCGTGCCGTGGCGGTGGTCGGCAGCCACGCGACGGCGCGGTGCCAGGCCTCGAAGGCCAGCCGGAGCAGGTCGTGGCGCTGGCGCAGGTGCGCCCGTTCGTGGGCGACGACGGCGCCCACCTCGGGCGCCGAGAGCTGGTCGATCAGTCCCTGGGAGAGCACGGTCAGGGAACCGCTCAGCCCGGGCAGGCAGTAGGCCAGGGGCACCTCGTGGGGCAGGACCCGGGTGCCGTCCGGCCCGGGGTGACGCTGTTCGGGCGGGGCGGCCAGCAGCTCGACCATCTGCCGGTGGCGGCGGCGCTGGGCGATCGTGCGCCACGCCGTGACGGCGAGGGTGAGCACCAGGTGGCTGAACAGCAGCACGGCCCCGGTGACCGCGGCGATGCGCGCCGGCATCCAGGGGTCGAGCTCGAGGCGACCCGTCCAGGACCCGTCGGCCACCGCGGCGGCGACGGCGGGGACGGACTCGGTCAGGTGGGCGCCGAACGGACTGAGCCCCCAGGCCAGGGGCGTGCCGATCAGGGAGAGGCCACCGGCCAGGGCCACGGCCTGCCAGAGCACCATCGCGGTGCCCGGGGCGCGCCGCACCCAGCGGGCGCGGTCCAGCAGCAGCGGGACCGGCCAGGCCAGGGCCACGGCCAGCGCGGCGAGCAGCATGACGGACACGAGGGCAGTCTAGGGCGCCGGAGCCGCGGGCGTGCCCGACCCGGGGCGGTCAGCCGCCGAGGAGGCGGCGGACGGCCGCGGCCTCGTCAGGATCGATCCCGCCGAGGAACCGGGCGAGGACCGCCTGGCGGTCCGGGACCGAGCCCAGGACTTCGTTGAGCAGCCCGACGGTGTGGTCCTCGCGGGAGGAGGCGGCGGCGTACCGGTGCGGCCGGCGCCCACCGTCGCGCAGGACCAGGCCCTTCTTCTCGAGGCGGGAGAGCACGGTCAGCACGGTGGTGACGGCCAGCTCGCCGCCCAGCGCGTCACGGACCTCGTTGGCCGTGTGCGGACCGGGCCGGTCCCACAACAGGTCCATCACGGACCGTTCAAGGTCACCCAGCGCCACTGAGGACTCCTCATCTCGTCATCGGTACACCATCCACGCGTGGCCGCGGCCACGCGGTGCCGGGCGCCCGAGGGTGGCCTCGGCCACGTCGGGGCCCCGTGCACGACACTATTCTACAACACGTAGAAAAGGGCGCTATCCTCGTCTTCTACAGCTTGTAGAAGAATTCGGCAGCCGGTCGCACCGGGCACCCCGCCCGGGCCGTCCGGGAAAGGCGCCTTGATGGATCCGCTCGACATCGCCCGGTGGCAGTTCGGCATCACGACCGTCTACCACTTCATGATGGTCCCCCTGACGATCGGTCTGGGGCTGGTGGTGGCCACCCTGCAGACGGTGTGGCACCGCACCGGCAAGGACGAGTACTTGAGGATGACCAAGTTCTGGGGGAAACTCTTCCTGATCAACTTCATCATGGGCGTGGCCACCGGCATCGTCCAGGAGTTCCAGTTCGGCATGGCCTGGTCCGAGTACTCCCGCTTCGTCGGCGACGTCTTCGGGGCGCCCCTGGCCATGGAGGCCCTCGTCGCGTTCTTCCTCGAGTCCGTCTTCCTCGGCCTGTGGATCTTCGGCTGGCAACGCATCCCGGCCCGCCTGCACCTGGCCGCGATCTGGGCCGCGGTCCTCGGCACGGTGTTCTCCGCCTACTTCATCCTGGCCGCCAACGCGTGGATGCAGCACCCCGTCGGCGTCGAGATGGTGGACGGCCGCCCGGTGATGAACGACATCTGGGCGGTGCTGACGAACAACACCCTGCTGGTGCACTTCCCGCACACGCTCTTCGGCGCGGTCTCCGTGGCCGGGGCCTTCCTGCTGGGCATCGCCTGGTACCACCTGCACCGGCGCCGCCTCCAGGGGATCGACACCCTTGACGCCGACGGCCTGGTGGTCGTGGGCAGCACCGGGTCCCGCGCCCGGGACGAGACCGACTACCGCGTCTGGTGGGCCTCGCTGCGCTGGGGCGCCTGGATCGCGATCGTCGGCTTCCTGGGCACGGCCTTCTCCGGCCACGCCCAGGCCCAACTGATGATCCACCAGCAGCCGCTGAAGATGGCCGCGGCCGAGGCCGCCTGCCACGACGGCACCGGCTTCTCCGTGCTCTCGGTGGCGGACCTGCGCAGCGAGGGGGCCACCACGTGCGATGACATCGTGGGCGTCTTCGAGATCCCGGGGCTGTTGTCCTTCCTCGCCCACAACGACTTCGACACCGACGTGCGCGGCGTCAACACGCTGATCCCGCAGTACCAGGCCCAGTACGGCACGCACCTGCCGGACGATCCCCTCTACGGCGAGCGCGCCGGGACGCCGATCGACTACCTGCCGGTCATGGAGGTCACCTACTGGGGCTTCCGGATCATGATCACCTTCGGTGGCCTGGCGGCCCTCGCGGCGGCGATCGCGCTGTGGGTGAGCCGCCGGGGCACCGTCCCGGCGCACCGGGGCCTGATGCGCCTGGCCGTGCTCGGGATCCTGGCCCCCTTCGGCGCCAACGCCGCCGGGTGGATCTTCACGGAGATGGGCCGCCAGCCCTTCGTCGTGGTGCCCAACCCCGACCCCACGGGCATCGACCAGGTCTGGATGTACACCGCGGCCGCGGTCTCGCCCGGGGTCTCCGCCGGGGAGCTGCTGTTCTCCCTGGTGGCGCTCACCGTCGTCTACGCCGTGCTCATGGTCGTCGAGGTCGTCCTGCTCACCCGCTACGTCCGGGGCGGGGTGCCGGCCGGCATGCCCGAGCTGACCGCGGACGAGCACGACGACGCCGGCGGCCCACCGGATCCCTCCCGCGACGACTCCGACGTCCTGGCCTTCGCCTACTGAGAGAGAGGCAGACCACCCATGGACTTCCTTCCCGCCTTCTGGTTCGCCCTCATCGCCGTGTTGTGGACCGGGTACCTGATCCTGGACGGCTTCGACCTCGGCGTCGGCATGCTCATGAAGGGCTGGGCCCGCAACGAGAGCCAGCGCCGCGTCCTGCTCAACACCATCGGGCCCGTCTGGGACGGCAACGAGGTGTGGCTGATCACCGCGGCCGGCGCCATGTTCGCCGCGTTCCCGCACTGGTACGCCTCCCTGTTCGCCGGGCTGTACCTGCCCCTGGCCCTGACCCTGCTGGCCCTGATCCTCCGGGCGGTGTCCATCGAGTACCGGGGCAAGTCCCGCACTGCCCGGACCCGGATCGCCTGGGACTGGTGCATGGCCGGCGGCTCGGCCGTGGCCGCCTTCAGCATCGGGCTGCTGCTGGCCGTGACGACCACCGGGCTGCCGCTGGACGCCAACGGCGACCGCGTCGGCGGCCCCCTCGCCTGGCTGTCCTGGGAGGGCCTCCTGGGCGGGCTGGCCGCCGTCGGGTTCGCCCTGGCCATGGGATGGGCCTTCCTCGGCCTGAAGACCGAGGGCAGCCCCCGCCGCGCGGCCCGCCACCACCTGACCCGCTACCTGCCGGTCTGCCTGCTGCCCTCGGCGGCCTGGGGCGTGGTGGTGGTCGCACGCCAGCCGGACGCCCTGCCCTGGGTGCCGCTCGCGCTCGCCCTGGCCTGCGCGCTGGGGGCCTGGCGTGCCGCCCGCACCGGACGCGAGGGATGGGCCCTGACCGGTCTGGCCGGGTCCATGGTCGCCGGCGCCGCCGCCGTGTTCGGGGCGGTGTTCCCCGTGGTGCTGCCCTCCACCCTGGACCCGGCGTACGACCTCACGGCATTCAATGCCTCCTCGGCCGAGTACACGCTCACCGTCATGTCCTGGGTCGCCGTGGTCATGGTGCCGGTCGTATTGGCCTACTCGGCCTTCGTCTACTGGGTGTTCCGGCGGCGCCTGGACGAGACGCACATCCCCGAGTCCCACGTGGTGACGCCGGTCTGAGACCCGAACTGCCCACCTCACGCTCCGGCCGCCGCGCGCTCGCGGTCCTGGCCCTGCTCGCCGGCGCCAAGGCCGCAGGCTGGATCCTGCTCGCCACCTGCCTGGCCCGGGGCCTCGCCCAGCTGGCCGAGGCCCTGCCGGCTCCTGAGAGCAGCAACCTGCTCGGGCTGCTCGTCCGTCCGGACCCCTCGACCTACGACCCGGCCGCCTACGGATTGACGGACCTCGCGGGCGGCGGGGCCTTCGCGGCCACCATCGCCCTGGGGGCGGCCGGGGTCCTGCTCCGGGCGCTGGCGACCTGGGGCCAGCAGGTGTTCTCCCGCCGTGCCGCGCTCGGTGCGAAGGAGGAGCTGCGGCACGGCCTCGTCCGTCACCGCCTGGCCTCGGCCGGGGACGGGGCGGAGCGGGCCGGGGAGGACGCCGTGCTCGCGTCCACCGGCCTGGACGGACTGGACGCCTACTTCACCCAGTACCTGCCGGCCCTGCTCACCGCCGCCGTGGTGCCCCTCGTGCTGGGGACGTGGATCCTCGTCCAGGACTGGGTCTCCGCCCTCGTCCTGGTGCTGACCCTGCCGCTGATCCCGGTGTTCATGGTGCTGATCGGCAGGTACACCCAGGACCGGGTCGAACAGGCCGCGGACGGCCTGGACCGGCTCTCCCACCACCTGTTGGACCTGGCCCGGGGACTGCCCGTCCTGGTGGGCCTGCGCCGGGCAGGCACCCAGCGCCAGGCACTGGCCGGTGTCGCCGACCGCTACCGCGACACCACGATGACCACCCTGCGGACGGCCTTCATGTCCGGCTTCGCCCTCGAGCTGATCAGCACGCTCTCGGTGGCCGTGGTCGCCGTGTTCCTCGGGGTCCGGCTCGTCCACGGCGAGATGGACCTGTACACGGGCCTGCTGGTGCTCACGCTCGCCCCCGAGGTGTACCTGCCGTTCCGCGAGGTCGGTGCGGCCCACCACGCCTCCGAGGACGGCGTCGAGGCCCTGCGCCGCGCCCGCGCCGAGATCGCCCGGCCGGTGCCCCAACCCTGGGCGGACCGTGAGGCCGCGGACCGTGACGCCCCGGACGGCACCGGGCATGACCCCTCCGACGGCGGGGACACCGTGCGCCTGCGGGGGGTGTCCCTGGCGTACCGGGCTCCCGGTGGGGACGCGCTGCCGCCCGTGGTGGACGGGCTCGACCTCGACCTGACGCCGGGCCGGCTCACCGTGCTGGGCGGTGCGAGCGGCACCGGCAAGTCCACGGTGCTCTCCGCCGTGGCCGGCGTGCTGCGCGGCACCGCGGCCGTCACCGGCGGCACCACGGGCGGACTGTCCGGGCGCCCCGTGGCCTGGCTGGGCCAGCACCCTCAGTTCACGGAGTCCACGGTGGCCGCAGAGCTGGCCCTGCACGCGGCGACCGCCGGCACCCTGCCGGACCACTCGCGGGAGCAGGCCCTCTCGGCGTGCGGGCTGACCGGGTATGCGGAACGCCATCCGGACGAGCTCAGTCCGGGGGAGCGCCGCCGGCTCGGGATGGCCCGCGTGCTGGTGCGGATCATGGCCTCCGCCGGCGGTACCGAGGGCGTGGCGGGCGGCCCGGGGCGTCCCGGGGCCCGTGCCTGGCTGGTGGTGCTGGACGAGCCCACCGCCCACCTCGACCCGGGCGCCGCGGCTCGCATCCGCCGGGTGGTCACCGCCCTGGCCCGGGGCGAACTGCCCGGCGGCCGGACGGTGCAGGCGCCGATGCTG
>DATBUG010000507.1:0-3577 GCA_036516315.1 Citricoccus sp. | reverse complement strand
AGTCCGCGCCGCCGTCGTCGTCCGCGGACCACCACAGCGTGGTGGTGCCGGCCCGGTGGTCCACCGAGGCCACCCGGGAGGGCCGGAACAGCAGGGCATCGGGCGGGACGGCGCCGGTACCGCGCCGGCTCGCCGCGCCGTCGGGCGAACCGGTCTCGCGTTTGAGGCCGTACCCCAGCCAGCCCATCCAGCCGGACCGGAACGGCGGCTGTGGCCCCTCGGCGCCGGGGGCTGACCCCTCCGGGGCGGGGGGCTCGTCGGCGGGCCAGGCGCCGGCCAGCCAGCGGAACCAGGGGCCCTCGTGACGGACGGTGACCGGGCCGTGGCGCACCACCGTGCACCCGCCGGCGTGCTCGGCGACCGGATCGGCCGGGCCGGCCACGCCCAGGATGGCGTACCGGCTGCGCTCGGGGGCCGGGGTGGTCGCGTGGTCCGAGCTCTCCAGCAGCATCGCGGCCGGGGCCTGGGGCCCGCCCGCCGCCTCGAACAGCACCTGTGGGTCTACGGCCGCGCCGACCGTACGGCGGTGGCGGACCGGGCGTGCCGGCGCCGGCACCAGGGCCAGGGCGGTCTCCCAGCCGGGCAGGGTCCGCAGCGCCTGCACGAGCAGGGGAGCGGCCCCGGCGGTCCCGGCCGAACTGTCCACCGTGATCGCGGCGTGCGCCGCCGGATCGTCCGCGGCCAGGTAGGCGTCCTCCTGGGTGGCCCAGCGGTCCCAGTGCGGGGCGAAGGTCTCCCCGTCCCGTTCCAGGGCGCGGCGCCTGCGCTCGCTGTCCGCCAGGTCGACCCAGGCCAGGGCGTCGAGGTGTCCGCGGGCCGCCAGGGTGCCGGCACCCACGCCCTCGAGCACCACGACGTCGGCCGGCCGTGTCCTGCCGCGGGCCCCGGGGGCGTCGCGCTCCCAGTCCCACCACGTCCACTCCGCGGTGCGTCCGGCGGCCAGCGGGGTGACGACGTCGGCGGCGTAGGCCGTCAGCGCGGCGGCCAGGCCGTCCCAGCCGGGGTAGACGGAGTCCAGGTGGAAGACCTCGACGTCGAGGTGGGGGCGCAGCAGGGCGGCAACCTCGAGGGCCAGCGAGGTCTTGCCGGCACCGGAGCGGCCGTCCACGGCCAGCAGCAGGGGGCGACGGGCCACGGCGGCCTCCGGGGGTCGAGGGGACGCGGCGGGGGTTCGCGCCGGCGCGCAGACCAGTCTACTGAGCGGAGGCCGTGGAGTCGTCCGGAGCGGTGCCCGCTGTGTCCGCCGTGTCCGTGGCGCCCGTGGTGCCCGTTGTGCCCGCTGTGTCGGCCGTGCCCGTGGCGCCTGCGGCGTCGAGGTCGTCCAGGGCGGCCGTCGCGGCGGCGACCACCTCGGCGGCGGTGTCCATCTGCTCCGGGGTGAACCGGGCGAGGTAGTCCATCATCACCCGGCTCATGGGGGAGAAGACCGCCCGGCCGGCCGCCTGGGCGGTGGGGGTGTGCTGGACGATCACGCTGCGGCGGTCCGTGGTGGAGCGGCGGCGCGCGGCGTGCCCGTTGGCCACCAGCCGGTCCACCAGGGCGGTGGTGGAGGCGGAGGTGAGGTTCAGCAGGTGGCCCAGGTCCTTCGGGGTGGTCTGCAGCCCCTCGGCCTCGCGCTGCATCAGCAGGGCCAGCGCGCGCAGGTCCGTGCGGTACATCCCGTGCAGGGTGCCGGCGGCCTCGACCGCGCGGTCGGAGGCCTCCGCGTAGCGGCGCAGGGCGTGGACCAGCGCCTGCATGTGCTCGGACGCCTGGGGTCCGTACGGTGCATCCGGCATGGGGGCCTCCTCTGGGCACCGGCTCTCCTCGGCCCGCCGTGCAGCGGACCGTCCATTCTATGCCGGTGCGTCGTGGCCACTGTACCTTCCTAGCCTGGAAAGTATCTTGAAGATCAAGATATGTGGGGTACGCTGGTCCCATGCAGCCAACACTGACCCCCGAACGGGCGCCGAGCACCGAGGGCTCCTCGGCATCCGGCGGACCCTCCTCCCGGACCTCCCGGTCCGCCACGTCCATCGCCTTGCGGGTGGCCGCCGCCGTCGTGCTCGTCCTGGCCTGGCTGGCCGGCACCGGCGTCGGTGGACCGACCTTCGGCAAGCTCTCCGAGGTCTCCTCCAACGACCAGTCCACGTTCCTGCCCGCCTCCGCGGAGTCCACCCGGGCCGGGGAGTGGGTCGGTGAGTTCAGCGGGACGGACCAGATCCCCGCGCTGGTCGTGGCCGGGCTGCCGGAGGGGCAGGCCCTTCCGGAGGACGCGACGGGAGAGCTGGAGGCACTGGACGCGCTCGGTGAGGACCTCGGTGCCGCCGAGGGCGTGGAGCGCGTGGTCGGGCCCACCGTCTCCGAGGACCGCGAGGCGGTGCAGTACATCGCGATCATCGACTCGGCCGGGGCCGAACCGGACGAGGTCGTCGAGCAGCTGCGCGGGCTCGTCGAGGACGCCACGGCCGGCCTCGAGGACGCCGGGGACGGTGCCCTGGCCGGCGTGGACGTGCACGTGGCCGGTCCGGCCGGGCTCGCGGCCGACCTCGCCGGCGCGTTCGCCGGCATCGACGGGTTGCTGCTGGCCGTCGCGCTGGGCGTGGTGTTCGTCATCCTGGTGCTGGTGTACCGTTCCGTCCTGCTGCCCATCCTGGTGCTGCTGAACTCCGTGGCAGCACTCAGCGTGGCCATCCTGGCGATCTACTGGATGGCCAAGGCGGAGTGGATCAGCCTCAACGGGCAGTCGCAGGGCATCCTGTCCATCCTGGTGATCGGCGCCGCCACGGACTACTCGCTGCTCATGGTGGCCCGCTACCGCGAGGAACTGCGCCGTCGGGAGCACGCGTTCGACGCGCTCCAGGTCGCCTGGAAGGGGTCCTTCGGGGCGATCACCGCCTCCGCGGCCACGGTGGCCATCGCCCTGTTGTGCCTGCTTGTCTCGGACCTGAACTCCAACAGCTCGCTCGGGCCCATCGCCGCCTCCGGGATCGTGCTGGCCTGGGCGGCCACCCTGAGTTTCCTGCCGGCCATCCTCTTCCTGACGGGCCGGGCCGCCTTCTGGCCCTCCATCCCGCGGGCCGGCGTGCCGCTGAAAACCCGCAAGGCCTTCACCCAGCCGGTCGACGCCGCCGGTGAGCCCATCGCCGGGCTCGAGGAGAACCACGGCGTGTGGACACGGGTCGGCGCCCTGGTGGCCCGCCGGACGCGCGCCGTGTGGATCGTCACCGCCGTGGTCCTGGCCGTCGGCGCCGTCGGAGCCACCCAGCTGCAGGCCAGCGGCGTGGCCCAGACCGACGTGATCCTCGGCGAGTCGGACGCCAAGGCCGGCCAGGTGCTGCTGGAGGACCACTTCGATGCCGGCACCGGCTCCCCGGCCACCGTCATCGCCCCCGCCGACCGTGCCGACGAGGTGCTGGAGGCCGTGGAGGGTGCGGACGGGGTGGCCTCGGCCTACCTGACCGCCGAGGGGGGCGCCCCCGCCGGCACCCCGGATCCGGAGGCCCTGGCCGAGCTGCGCGACCAGGCGGCCGCGGCCCAGCAACAGGCGCCGGGCCAGCAGGGCCAGCAGGGGCAGCAGGGCCAGGGCGGCGCCGAG
>DATBUG010000506.1:0-8935 GCA_036516315.1 Citricoccus sp. | reverse complement strand
CGGGGGCCTCCGCCACGGGCCCCTCCACGCCCTCTGCCCCGGCCGCGTCCACCCCGCCGCCCGTCCCGGAACTGCCCGGCGGCGGCACCCGCCTGTTCCCCGGCCGGCGCATGGTCGCGCTCTACGGCACGCCCGGGACCGGGGCCTTGGGGGCGCTCGGCGAGCAGGACGTGGACGGGGCGATCGACCGCGCTACCCGGCTGGCCGCCGAGTACCAGCCGTTCAGCGAGGAACCGGTCATCCCGGCCTTCGAGGTCATCGCCACCGTGGCCACCGAGGCCCCGGGGCCGGGCGGGGACTACAGCACGCCCGTGGACCACGAGAGGCTGCGGTCCTGGGTGCGTGCGGCCGGCGCCGCGGACACCTACGTGGTGCTGGACCTGCAACCGGGGACCACGGACTTCCTCACTCAGGCGCGCGCCCTCGAGGACCTGCTCGCCGAACCGCACGTGGGCCTGGCCCTGGACCCCGAGTGGCGGCTGCAGCCCGGCCAGCGGCACATGCGCCAGGTCGGCCAGGTCTCCGCCGCCGAGGTCAACGAGGTCACCGGCTGGCTCGCAGGGCTGGTGGCCGAACGGCGGCTGCCGGAGAAGCTGGTCATCCTGCACCAGTTCCAGGTCAGGATGATCCCGGACCGCAGCGACGTGCAGCGGCGCGACGGGCTGGCACTGATGGTGCACGCAGACGGACACGGCACCCCGGAGCAGAAGCAGCAGACCTGGCGTGCCCTGAAGAAGGACCTGCCGGAGGGGGTGCGGCTGGGCTGGAAGAACTTCCTCGACGAGGACCATCCCACGTTCAGCCCGGAGCAGACCATGACGGCCGTCACCCCCCAGCCCTGGTTCGTCTCCTACCAGTAGACTGGAGGCGAATCCGAACCCTCATCACCTAGGAGTTCCTCCGTGCCCGTCAGCCTCGGCATGCCCGCCGCCCCACCGCCCGTCCTGGCCCCGCGCCGCCGGACGAGGCAGATCTCCGTGGGCAGGGTCGGTGTCGGCTCGGACCACCCGGTCTCCGTGCAGTCGATGACCACCACCAAGACCCACGACATCGGCGCCACCCTGCAGCAGATCGCCGAGCTCACCGCCGCCGGCTGTGACATCGTGCGCGTGGCCTGTCCCACGGACAAGGACGCCAGCGCGCTGAAGGTCATCGCCCAGCAGTCCACCATCCCGGTGATCGCGGACATCCACTTTCAGCCGAAGTACGTCTTCGCGGCCATCGAGGCCGGGTGTGGCGCCGTGCGCGTGAACCCGGGCAACATCAAGCGCTTCGACGACCAGGTCAAGGAGATCGCCCAGGCGGCCTCCGAGGCCGGCACCTCCATCCGGATCGGCGTGAACGCCGGGTCCCTGGACAAGCGCCTGCTGGAGAAGTACGGCAAGGCCACCCCGGAGGCGCTCGTCGAGTCCGCCGTCTGGGAGGCCTCGCTGTTTGAGGAGCACGGCTTCCGGGACTTCAAGATCTCGGTGAAGCACAATGACCCGGTCGTCATGGCGCGGGCCTACGAGCTGCTGGCCGCGCGCGGCGACTGGCCCCTGCACCTGGGTGTCACGGAGGCCGGGCCGGCCTTCCAGGGCACCATCAAGTCGGCCACCGCCTTCGGGTACCTGCTGGGCCAGGGGATCGGGGACACCATCCGCGTCTCCCTGTCCGCCCCGCCGGTCGAGGAGGTCAAGGTCGGCCTGCAGATCCTGCAGTCCCTGAACCTGCGCGAGCGCAAGCTGGACATCGTCTCCTGCCCGTCGTGCGGACGCGCCCAGGTGGACGTGTACGCGCTCGCCGACGAGGTCACCGAGGGACTGAAGGACCTCACCGTCCCGCTCCGCGTGGCCGTCATGGGGTGCGTCGTCAACGGCCCGGGCGAGGCCCGCGAGGCGGACCTGGGCGTGGCCTCCGGCAACGGCAAGGGCCAGATCTTCATCAAGGGCGAGGTCATCAAGACCGTCCCGGAGGACCAGATCGTCGAGACCCTGCTGGAGGAGGCCCGCCGGATCGCGGCCGAGTCCGGCTTGGAGGACGGCAACGGGGAAGGCGCCGATGGCCGGGATCCTGTCCAGGGCTCGCCAGTGGTCACCGTCAGCTGACGACGCCGTCCGCCGGGCCACCGGCGGTGCCGTCCGCGTCCTGACGCCGGCAGACACGGTGGCCTTGACCGCGCTGGCCGCCGGTGACCCGGTGGCCAACTGCTTCGTCGAGTCCGTGCTGGAGACCGGCCGCCACGCCGGGTCCACCCGCGCCGGCGGCTCCCTCTTCCTGGGCATCGACGCCGGTTCCCGGCGGGACGACGGCGTCCCGGACCTCTCCGCCGCCTGCTGGGTCGGCGCCAACGTGGTGCCCGTCGGGGCCTCGGACGAGGCCGGCGCCCTGTTCGGCCGCGCCCTGCTGGCGCTGCGGCGCCGTTACGCCTCCGTCTACGGCCCGCGCCAGGGCGTGCTGTCCATCTGGCGGGAGCTGGGCCGCGGCCCCCAGCGGGCCCGCCAGGTGCGCGACGACCAGCCGCTCATGGTCCTGCCGGGCGACCCGGCGGTCGAGCCCTCGCCTCGCGTGCGCCCGGCCCGGCCGGAGGAGTTCAGCGCCGTGCTGCCGGCCTGCGTGGCAATGTTCGAGGAGGAGCTCGGCTTCTCCCCGCTGGCCCACGGCGCCGTGCAGTACCGGCTGCGCGTGGAGGACCTGATACGCAACGGGCACTCTCTGGTGGACCTCGATGACACCGGCCAGGTCCGGTTCAAGGCCGACCTCGGCGTGGTCTCGGCCAGTTGCGCCCAGATCCAGGGCGTGTGGGTGGACCCCGCCCTGCGCGGGCGCGGCCTCGCCGCCCCGGCGATGGCGGCGGTGGCCGCCTACGCCCACACCATCACCGAGCACGTCAGCCTCTACGTCAACAGCTTCAACACCGCCGCGCTGCGCACCTACCGCACGGTGGGCTTCGAACAGGTCGGCACCTTCGCCACCGTCCTGCTCTGACCCGGTCTCCGGCCCAGGATCCAGCGCCGCCACCGCCCCGTCCCGGTGAGTGACGGGTCCGCCGGTGACCTATGCTTTCCCTAGTCGCTCCTCACCCCGGTCCAGAAAGCACTCCCCGGCCATGAACGCTCACCCTGCACGCCGCGCCCGCGCGCTGACGTCCGCCCTGGGCGCCGGCCTGCTGGCCTTGGCCCTGGCCGCCTGCGGCGGCCCCGGGGACGGCGACGGCGAGGCGACCGCCAGCCCGAGCACCTCCACCCCGGCCACCAGCGCCGGCACCGAGGGAACCCCGAGCGGGGAGCCCTCGGAGATCGAGACGGCGCTGAGGACCGTGCTGGGCGAGGACGCCCGGATCGTCACCGGAGACCGGCTGCAGGACCTCACCGAGAGCGCCCAGGGCGTGGGCGGCGAGCAGGAGGTCAGTCCCGAGCGCTGCGGCCGCGAGGGCCTGGGTGGCAGGACGGGCGAGCTGCCCGAGGGCTCCGACCTGGTGGGGGGCATCGTGGTGGACACCCAGGACCCGGCCTCCCCGGCCTCGGACATGCTCAGCGTCACCGCCTTCCCAGACGCCGCCGCGGCGAGCCGGGCCGTCGCCGACTACGAGGCCTTCGCCGAGGAGTGCCCGCAGTACACGGTCTCGATGGGGGAGGGGATGACCGCCGAGGCCACCGTGGACCTCACCGCGGTCAAGGTGGACGCGGACGACGCCCTGGCCATGACCCTGGATACCGCCGTGGCCATCGAGGGTGTCGACCTGCCCGAGGGCTCGGAGTCCTCGAGCTCCACCACCCTCTACGTCCGGGACGGTGAGCGGCTGATCACCTATGCCGGCACCCGGGCCGGCGGGAAGCCCGTCCCCGTCGAGGAGGGACTCGAGAAGGTCGAGTCCCTGCGCACCGAGCTCGACGGCTGAGCGCCGTCCCCTCCCAGTCAGAACAACCGCACCACCGAACGGAGCCGAAGTGCCCCTGCGCATGTCCACCCTGTTCCTCCGCACCCTGCGCGACGACCCCGCCGATGCCGAGGTGGCCAGCCACAGGCTGCTGGTCCGCGCCGGCTACATCCGGCGGGCCGGCCCGGGCGCCTACACCTGGCTGCCGCTGGGGCTGCGGGTGAAGAACCGGGTCGAGCAGATCGTGCGCGAGGAGATGGACGCCATCGGCGGCCAGGAGGTCCAGTTCCCGGCCCTGCTGCCGAAGGAGCCCTACGAGCTCTCCGGCCGCTGGGAGGACTACGGGGACGGCATCTTCCGCGTCAAGGACCGCAAGGGGGCCGACTTCCTGCTCGCGCCCACCCACGAGGAGATGTTCACCCTCCTGGTGAAGGACCACTACTCCTCGTACAAGGACCTGCCGGCGTACCTGTACCAGATCCAGAGCAAGTACCGGGACGAGGCCCGGCCCCGGGCCGGCCTGCTGCGGGTGCGCGAGTTCGTGATGAAGGACTCGTACTCCTTCACGGTGGACGACGCCGGGCTGGACCGCGCCTACCAGGACCACCGGGAGGCCTACCTGCGCATCTTCGCGCGGCTGGGCCTGGAGGTCGTGCCCGTGCGGGCCACGGCCGGCGCGATGGGCGGCTCGGCCTCCGAGGAGTTCCTGCACCCCTGCCCCATCGGCGAGGACACCTTCGTGGAGTCCGAGGGAGGTTACCGCGCCAACGTCGAGGCGGTCACCACCGTGGCCCCGGCCCCGCTGGACGAGGCGGCGCTGGCCGCCGCCCCGTCGGCCGAGGTGAAGGACACCCCGGAGTCCACGACCATCGCGGCCCTGGTGGACGTCTCGAACCAGCTCGCCCCGCGCGAGCAGGGCGAGTGGACCGCCGCGGACACCCTCAAGTGCGTCGTGGTCACCGCGGTGCTCGACGGCGACCGCCGCCAGCCCTTCGTCGTGGCAGTCCCGGGCGATCGCGACGTGGACCTCAAGCGGCTCGAGGCCGGCATCGCGGACCTGCTCCAGGCCACCGGCGAGCCGACGCTCGAAGCGGCCACCGAGGAGGACCTGCGGGCGCTGCCGTCCTTCGTCAAGGGCTACATCGGTCCGGCCCGGGTCGGGGCGGACGGTTCCGCCACACAGTTCCTGGGCGCCGAGTCCGAGTCCGGCGTGCCGTTCTTCGTGGACCCGCGCATCGCCGTCGGGACCGCCTGGATCACCGGGGCCAACGCCCCGCAGCAGCACGTGTTCGGCCTCGTGGCCGGCCGTGACTTCACCTGGGACGGCGTCGTGGAGGCCACGGCTGTGCGCGACGGCGACCCGGCCCCGGACGGCTCCGGAGC
The DNA here is from genome assembly GCA_036516315.1 of Citricoccus sp. GTDB lineage: Bacteria > Actinomycetota > Actinomycetes > Actinomycetales > Micrococcaceae > Citricoccus. The sequence goes on along the minus strand of DATBUG010000506.1, from coordinate 3,693 downwards.
GCTGCGCACCCGCCGCGGCATCGAGATGGGTCACATCTTCCAGCTCGGCCGCCGCTACGCCGAGGCGCTGGACCTGAAGGTCCTGGACGAGAACGGCAAGCAGGTCGTGGTGACCATGGGCTCCTACGGCATCGGCATCACGCGCGCCATCGCCGCGCTGGCGGAGTCCAACCACGACGAGAAGGGCCTGGTGTGGCCGCGCGCGGTCGCCCCGGCCGACGTGCACGTGGTGGCCACCGGCAAGGGCGAGGAGCTGTTCGCCGCGGCCGAGGAGCTCGCCGCGGCGCTCGAGGACCGCGGACTGAGCGTGCTCTACGACGACCGCAAGAAGGTCTCGGCCGGCGTGAAGTTCTCGGACGTCGAGCTCATCGGCATCCCCACCTCCGTGGTGGTCGGCCGCGGGCTGGCCAACGGCGTCGTGGAGGTCAAGGACCGTGCCACCGGGCAGGCCCGCGAGGTGCCGGTGGCCGAGGCCGCGGACGCGGTGGCGTCCCTCGTGGCCGGCTGAGCCGGGCCGAGGACCGGCCGGTGCTCACCGGACTCGAGGAGATCACCCTCGCCACCGTGGCGATGATCGTGCTGGCCGGGCTGGCGGCCGGCTGGATCGACGCCGTCGTGGGCGGCGGAGGCCTGCTGCAGCTGCCCGTGCTGCTGATGGTCCCGGGCATCACGCCCGTCCAGGCGCTGGCCACGAACAAGATGGGGTCGGTGTTCGGCACCACCACCAGCGCCATCACCTACTACCGTCGCGTGCACCCGGACCTGCGGACGGCTCTGCCGATGGCCGGTGTCGCCCTGGCGGGCAGCTTCGGCGGGGCGATCGTCGCCACGCTGTTGCCGGCCGAGGTCATCAAGCCCGTCATCGTGCTGGCCCTGGTCGCGGTGGCCGTCTTCACGGCCGCCCGGCCGCAGCTGGGCCGGGACACCGGCCTGCGCTACCAGGGCCGGCGGCACCTGGCGGTCGCCGTCGTCATCGGACTGGTGATCGGCTTCTACGACGGCCTGCTGGGTCCTGGGACCGGCACCTTTCTGGTCATCGCGCTGGTGGCGGTGCTCGGCTACGACTTCCTGCAGGGATCGGCCAAGGCCAAGATCGTCAACCTGGCCACCAACCTCGGTGCCATCGCCTTCTTCCTGCCCTCGGGGCACATCCTGCTGGGCCTGGGACTGATCCTGGGTGCCGCCAACATGGTCGGCGGGTACGTGGGGGCCCGGATGGCAGTGCGGCGCGGGGCGGGCTTCATCCGCATCGTCTTCCTCGTGGTGGTGTTCGTCCTGATCGCCCGCCTGGGCTACGACGTGATCGGCGAGTGGGCGGGCCGGTAGCCTAAGGCGCATGCCCACCGATGACACCTCCGCCCGCCCGCCCGGGTCCCTGGCGGCACTGGTCGCCCCCGCCGTCGAGGCCTCGGGGCTGTACCTCGAGTCCGTGACGGTGACCGGCGATCCCGCTCACCGCGCCGTGCAGGTCGTCGTCGACCGCCCCGAGGGCACCGAGGGGGTCGACCTGGACGAGGTGGCGGCCGTGGCCGGAGCGGTCTCGGACGCGCTCGACGCGGCCGGCGACCGCCTGCCGGAGCTGGGGGCCGACGCCTACCAGCTCGAGGTGTCCACCCCGGGGGTGTCCCGGCCGCTGACCGAACCGCGGCACTGGCGCCGCAACGTGGGGCGCATGGTGACCGTGACGGTGGACGGACGCGAGCTCACCGGGCGCATCCAGGAGGCGGGCGAGGACGGCGTCGTGTTCGTGCCCGTGCGTCCCGGGGCGAAGAAGGGCATGCCGGCCAAGGTCGGTGAGCCCGAGCACCACGCCTACGACCGCCTCGGTCCCGGGCGGGTGCAGGTAGAGTTGAGCACTGGCGGCGGCGATGCGGCCCGCGAACAACCGGACACGGAGGTCTGAGTGGACATCGACATGAGCGCCCTGCGGATGCTGGAGAAGGAGCGCGACATCCCGCTGGACCGGCTCGTGCCCACCATCGAGCAGGCCCTGCTGGTGGCCTACCACAAGTCCCCGGGGGCACTGCAGCGGGCACGGGCCGAACTGGACCGCAAGACCGGCCACGTGACCATCTGGGCCACCGAGCTGGACGAGGACGGCACGGCCGTCGGCGAGTTCGACGACACCCCGGCCGGCTTCGGCCGGATCGCGGCCTCCACCGCACGCCAGATCATCCTGCAGCGCCTGCGCGACGCCGAGGACGACCAGATCCTCGGCGAGTTCAAGGGCAAGGAGGGTGAGCTGATCTCCGGGCTCATCCAGCAGGGCACCAACCCGCACATGATCCAGGTCAACCTCGGCACCATCGAGGCCGTCCTGCCCCCGCCGGAACAGGTCCCGGGCGAGGACTACTCCCACGGCACCCGCCTGCGGGCCTACGTGGTGGACGTGCACCGCGGCCTCAAGGGCCCCTCCATCACCCTGTCCCGGTCCCACCCGGGGCTGGTGCGCAAGCTCTTCGAGCTGGAGGTGCCGGAGATCGCCGACGGCTCCGTGGAGATCCTCGCCCTGGCCCGGGAGGCCGGCCACCGCACCAAGATGGCCGTGCGCTCCACCAAGCCGGGCGTGAACGCCAAGGGCGCCTGCATCGGTGAGATGGGGGCCCGGGTGCGGGCCGTGATGAGCGAGCTGAACGACGAGAAGATCGACATCGTGGACTACAGCGAGGACCCGGAGCGGTTCATCGCCAGCGCCCTGTCCCCGGCCCGCGTGAGTTCGGTCACGGTGGTGGACGCCGCCACCCGTTCGGCACGCGTGGTCGTCCCGCGGGACGTGCTCTCGCTCGCGATCGGCAAGGAGGGTCAGAACGCGCGGCTGGCCGCCAAGCTGACCGGCTGGCGCATCGACATCGTGGGCGCCGACGCCGCCTGAGCGGTGCCGGCCCACCCCCAGGGGCGCCCGCGCGTCGACTGGGGTAGACTGGATCAGGTCCAATTCCCTTCCGAAGGCGGAACGACACCACATGCAGGCACACACCCCGGTGCGGACCTGCGTCGGATGCCGGAGCAGGGAGGACCAGACCAAGCTGGTGCGACTGGCGCTGGACGGTGTCCCGGGTTCCCGATCCGTGGTCCCCGACCCGCGCCGCCGCATGCCGGGCCGAGGGGCCTGGCTTCACCCGGACCCTGCGTGTGTGCAGGCCGCCCTGAAGCGGGGCGCGTTCCACCGGGCCTTCCGCGGGCCGGTGGACGTGGCCTCCCTGGCCGGACTGTTCGCCGGGACCCCGGATGCACCGGCGCTGACGACGAACGACGAGAGCGGGTCAGAGATCTGATGGAAACCCGATGAGCACCAAGCGATGAGTGCCCAACGATGAACACCTTTAAGTACATCGGTCCGTTCGACGCGGCCTAGGGGAGCACGGCTCCACCGGCAGGCCACGGCGCGGACCAGAACAGGAGAACCGTGGCCAAGGTCCGCGTCCACGAGCTCGCCAAGGAGCTCGGCATTTCTTCCAAGGAGGCCCTGAACAAGCTTCAGGACATGGGCGAATTCGTCCGCTCCGCCTCCTCGACCATCGAACCCCCGGTGGTCAAGAAGCTGCGTTCCGCCTATGCGGACGCCGCTCCCCAGCCCTCCAAGTCCCCGGCCGCCGCCAAGCCCGGCGCCGCCAAGCCGGGCGCTGCCAAGCCGGGCGCCCCGAAGCCGGGCGCCGCCTCGAAGCCGGCCCCGCAGGCCCAGGCTCCGCAGGC
>DATBUG010000505.1:0-15974 GCA_036516315.1 Citricoccus sp. | reverse complement strand
GCCGTCCCCCGCCGAGCAGCCGGCCGCCGGCCGGCCGGAGGCATCACCCGCTCCGCAGGCCACTCCGGCCCGACGGCGCCGGCGGGCGGCCTCCTCGGACGGCTCGTCCGCTCCGATCCAGACGCTTGAGGCGACGGCCGGATCCGGTAGCGGGCACCGCTTCAGCGCCTCGGTGGCCGACGCCGCGGACCGGGCCGGGACCGCCGGCGCCCAGGACGGGACGTCGGCGGAGCAGGCCGTCTCCGGCCCCACGATCATCGGCGTCGGGGTCAAGGCCGAGGACATCACCCGGTCCGAGTGACCGGCCAGGTTCCGGGGGTGGCGTGCCGGGTGCGGCGCGCCACCCCCGGTGCCATTTGGCCCAGCGGGACCCCGGCGGGTAGGATGGTCACTCGGTGCTGCGCCGCCGTCGTTTCTTCTCTGCCCCTGGTGTTGGGCGTTGGAAGGCCCGCCGGTCCGCCTCACGCATCGCCCCCGCTGTCCGGGACCGTCCGCACTCGCCGGCCGGACACCGCTGGTCAGGGCACGCCGTGAGCGCAGCAGATACAGAATCGTCATAGTCGAGAGAAGTGAGTCCCAAGTGGTGTACGCGATTGTCCGCGCTGGCGGCCGCCAGGAAAAGGTTTCCGTCGGAGACCTCATTACCCTTGACCGCGTCGCCGCTGAGGCCGGAAGCTCCCTGGAGCTGCCCGCCGTCATGCTGGTGGACGGGGACAAGGTGACCACCGGTGCCGACGACCTGTCCAAGGTCAAGGTCACTGCCGAGGTCGTCGATCATTCCCGTGGCAAGAAGATCGTCATCCAGAAGTACAAGAACAAGACCGGCTACAAAAAGCGCCAGGGCCACCGGTCCGAGCTGACCACCGTCAAGGTCACCTCGATCGCCTGACCCTGTCGTCTCGGGCCCAGCCCGGTCACGAACCCCCGACCCGCGGTTCCTGGCGTTCAGCCACCGGCCGCACCACATCGAAGGATTGAACAATGGCACACAAGAAGGCCGGTAGTTCCTCGAAGAACGGCCGCGACTCCAACCCGCAGTTCCTCGGCGTCAAGCGCTTCGGCGGCCAGTCCGTCAACGCCGGTGAGATCCTGGTCCGCCAGCGCGGTACCAAGTTCCACCCGGGCGCCAACGTCGGCATCGGCAAGGACGACACCCTGTTCGCGCTGTCCGCCGGTGCCGTGGAGTTCGGCAACCGCCGCGGCCGCAAGGTCGTCAACATCGTTCCCGCCGCCGCTGAGTGATCACTCGCGTGACGGCACCGGGGTTGTGAGGCCCCGGACCTGAACATCGTCCCGGCGGGGGCGGGCCAGCGCGGTCCGCCTCCGCCGGGGCCGTTAACCGGTCCTTCCAGACGGGCGCCCCACACCGGGGATGCACCAGACTGGAGACCACACCATGCACATCGCCCGGGTAGTCCGGGCACAGCGGAGAGGCGGCCATGGCGGCATTCGTGGACCGGGTGGTCCTGCACGTTTCCGGCGGGCACGGGGGCCACGGGGTGGCCTCGGTGAAGCGGGAGAAGTTCAAGCCCCTGGGCGGTCCCGACGGCGGCAACGGCGGCGACGGCGGGGACGTCACCCTGGTCGTGGACGCCCAGACCACCACCCTGCTGTCCTACCACCACGCCCCGCACCGGCACGCCGGCAACGGCGGGCCGGGCAAGGGCGACTTCCGGCACGGGGCGCAGGGGGAGTCGCTGACGCTGCCGGTCCCGGACGGCACGGTCGTCAAGGACGTGGACGGCAACATCCTGGCCGACCTCGTGGGCCATGGGGCGTCGTTCGTCGTCGCCCACGGCGGGCAGGGCGGGCTCGGTAACGCCGCGCTGGCCTCACAGAAGCGCAAGGCCCCCGGTTTCGCGCTGCTCGGGATCCCGGGGGAGCAGCGGGACATCGTCCTGGAGCTCAAGACGGTCGCGGACATCGCCCTGGTCGGTTTCCCCTCCGCCGGCAAGTCCTCGCTGATCGCGGCCCTGTCCGCGGCGCGTCCGAAGATCGCCGACTACCCCTTCACCACGCTCGTGCCGAACCTGGGCGTCGTCCAGGCTGGCGACGTGCGCTTCACGGTGGCGGACGTGCCCGGACTGATCCCCGGGGCGTCCGAGGGCAAGGGCCTGGGCCTGGAGTTCCTGCGCCACGTGGAGCGCTGCGCGGCCCTGGTGCACGTCCTGGACTGCGCCTCCCTCGAGTCGGACCGGGACCCGCTGTCCGACTTCGAGGCGATCGAGGCGGAGCTGGCCGCCTACGCCGTGGAACCGACCTTCGCCCAGGGCGGCAACGGCGTGGTGCCCCTCAACGAGCGCCCGCGCATCGTGGCCCTGAACAAGACCGACCTGCCGGACGGGGAGGAGATGGCCGAGATGGTCCGGGAGTCCCTGGAGGCACGCGGACTGCGGGTCTTCGAGGTCTCGGCCGTCTCGCACAAGGGGCTGGACCCGCTGAAGTTCGCCATGGCCGGGCTCGTGCAGGAGGCCCGGGACCGGATGCCCGAGCCCGAGCAGCTCGCCGAGCCGGAGGTCGTCCGCCCGCGGTCCGTGCGGGCCAAGGAGTTCGAGATCACCCAGGAGGAACGCAGCCTGGAGCCGCTGTTCCGCGTGCGCGGAGCCAAGCCCGAGCGCTGGGTCGCCCAGACCGACTTCACCAACGACGAGGCCGTGGGCTACCTCGCGGACCGGCTCAACAAGCTCGGTGTCGAGGACGAATTGTTCCGGCAGGGCGCCAAGCCCGGTGACGCGGTCGTGATCGGCCCGGACGAGAACGGCGTGGTCTTCGACTGGGAGCCCACCATGGCCGCGGGGGCCGAGTTGCTGGCCGGGCCGCGCGGCTCGGACTTGCGCATGGAGGAACGGTCCCGTCCCACCCGCGAGCAGAAGCGCCAGGAGCTCGAGGACCGCAAGGCGGCCCGGGCCCGCACCCAGGCCGAGCTGGACGCCGAGCGCCGGGCGGGGATCTGGACCGAGCGCTACCACCCGGACGCGGACGGGGACACCGGGACGGGAGCCGCCGAAGGGCCCGTCGATGCCTGAGCCGGTCACGAATCCCGTCACGGGACGGGACACCCTGCACCGTGCGCGCCGGCTGGTCATCAAGATCGGTTCCTCGTCCCTGACCACGCCCACCGGCGTCAACCACGAGGCCATCAACTCACTGGTGGACACCATCGCGGCCGTGCGCTCGCGCGGCACCGAGGTCGCCCTGGTGTCCTCCGGGACCATCGCGGCGGGCATCGGACCGCTGGGTCTGGGCAAGCGGCCCCGGGACCTGGCCACCCAGCAGGCCGCGGCCGCCGTCGGGCAGGGCAAGCTGCTGGCCCACTACGCCGCGTCCTTCGCCCGGCACCAGACCGAGGTGGCCCAGGTGCTGCTGACCGCCGAGGACCTGATCCGGCGCACCCAGTACACGAACGCGTTCCGGGCGCTGAACCGCCTATTGTCCCTGGCCGTGGTCCCGATCATCAACGAGAACGACACCGTCACCACCGCCGAGATCCGGTTCGGGGACAACGACCGGCTCTCAGCCCTGGTGGCCAACCTGCTGCGTGCCGACGCGCTGCTGCTGCTGACCGACGTCGATGCCCTGTACACCGGGCCGCCGTCCCGGCCGGGGTCCCGGCGCATCCCCGAGGTCTCCTCCCGGGCCGATCTGGAGGACGTGGCGATCGGCCGGGCCGGTCCGGCCGGCGTCGGGACCGGGGGGATGGTCACCAAGGTGGAGGCCGCCGGGATCGCCACCGGATCGGGCATCCACGCCCTCGTGACCTCGGCGGCCAACGCCCACCGGGCGCTGAACGGCCACGACGTGGGCACCTGGTTCCAGGCCTCCGGCCGGCGGCGGACCGCGCGGAGCACCTGGCTGGGGCTGCTCGCCGAGGTGCACGGGCGGGTGGTGCTGGACGACGGCGCCGTCACCGCCGTGGTGAAGAACAAGCGCTCCCTGCTGCCGGCCGGGATCACCGGCGTGGAGGGCCGCTTCGACGCGGGGGACCCCATCGAGCTGGCCGACGCCCGGGGCACCGTGGTGGCCCGCGGCCTGGTCAACTACTCCTCGACGGAACTGCCGCCCATGCTCGGCCGTACCACCGCGGACCTGCGGGAGGAGCTCGGCCCGGAGTACCAGCGTCCGGTGGTGCACACGGACGATTGTGTCCGGGTCTCTGCCCGGGCCCAGCGCCGCCGGTAGACTCCGGGGCATGCCCAACAGTGCCGCTGACCACGACGTGAAGACCCAGGACGCCAGGACGTCCGAGAACGCCGCGACCGAGGTGCCCGAGGAGGTCCGCCAGGCCATCCGCGCCGTCGGGGAGCGCGCCCGGCGGGCCCGGCACGAACTGGCCACGGCCGGACGCGCCCGCAAGGACGAGACGCTGCAGGCCATGGCCGCCAAGCTGCGCCTCAACGCCGGCCACCTCGTCGCCGAGAACCAGAAGGACGTGGCCCTCGGCCGGGAGGCCGGCACGTCCGAGGCGATGCTCGACCGGCTCGCCCTGGACCCGGACCGGATCGAGGCGCTGGCCGCGTCCCTGGAGGAGCTGGCGGGGCTGCCGGACCCGGTCGGGGACGTGGTGCGTGGACGCAACCTGCCCAACGGGTTGCGGATGACCCAGATCCGGGTCCCGCTGGGGACGGTCGGGGCCATCTACGAGGCCCGCCCCAACGTGACCGTGGACATCGCCGGGCTCGCGCTGAAGTCGGGCAACGCGGTGGTCCTGCGCGGCGGCTCCGCGGCGCGCAACACCAACACGGCTTTGGTGTCCATCCTGCGTGAGGTCGCCATGGACCAGGGCTTCGAGGCGGACATCATCCAGGGCATCGACCAGCACGGTCGGGCCGGGGCGACCGCGCTGATGACCGAGCGCGGGACCGTGGACGTCCTCATCCCCCGGGGCGGGCACGAGCTGATCCAATCCGTGGTGCGCAACGCGCGGGTGCCCGTCATCGAGACCGGCGAGGGCAACGTCCACCTGTTCGTCGACGCCTCGGCGCCCGTGAAGATGGCGGTGGACATCGTCCTGAACGCCAAGACCCAGCGGGTCTCGGTCTGCAACGCCGCCGAGACGCTGCTGATCCACTCCCAGGCGGAGGAGGCCGGCCGGGAGGTCCTGCGGGGCCTGTCCCGCACCGGTGTGCTGCTGCACGTGGACGAACGGGCGCGCCAGTGGCTGCCGGACGGCGCCCGCGCCGAGGACGCCCGGGACGATGACTGGGGCCGGGAATACCTCGCGCTGGAGATGGCCGTGAAGACGGTGGACTCCCTCGACGAGGCGATCGAGCACATCGGACGCTGGTCGACCGGCCACACCGAGGCCATCGTCACCAACGACCTCGCCAACGCCGACCGCTTCGTCACCGAGATCGACTCGGCCGCCGTGATCGTCAACGCCTCCACCCGTTTCACCGACGGTGGTCAGCTGGGGCTGGGCGCCGAAGTGGGGATCTCCACGCAGAAGATGCACGCCCGCGGCCCCATGGGGCTGGAGGAGCTGACCACCACCAAGTGGGTGCTTCGCGGAGAGGGCCAGGTCCGGCTCTGAGCGGGGGACGTACTAGGATGGGGCCCGAACATCACCGTGACACGTGGCCGGACGCCCGGCCCCTTCGAGGGAGATCCACCAGATGAACACCATCACCGCCCTGACCATCCTGGCCGCCGAGGAGGCCCACGTGGTCAACCCGCTGTTCCTGCCGGCCTGGGTCATCGGGGTGGGGTCGTTCCTGCTGTTCCTCCTGATGCTCGCCGCGATCATGTCCCTGCGGTCGGTCCGCAACCGCCACGAGGCCCCCGTGGCCGGCGGGCACCACGGTGCCGGTGGCCACGAGGTGCAGCGCGGCCGCCGGGCCTCGCACTGATCCGACGCCGTCCATCCGCCGTCCTGCCCCGAACCGCAGCCGCGTCGTGACCGAAGCACCCAGCCAGCGCCCGCAGACCATCCCTGACACCATGCCCGGGCGGGATCCGGCGCCCGGATCCCCCCAGGGGGACGGACGCAGGTTCCGCCTCGGCGTCATGGGCGGCACGTTCGACCCGATCCACCACGGCCACCTCGTGGCGGCCTCCGAGGTGGCGGCCGAGCTGGACCTGGACGAGGTCGTCTTCGTCCCCACCGGCAAGCCGTGGCAGAAGGACGACGCGAAGGTCTCCCCGCCCGAACACCGGTACCTGATGACGGTCATCGCGACGGCGTCGAACCCGCGGTTCACGGTGTCCCGGGTGGACATCGACCGTCCCGGCCCCACGTTCACCGCGGACACCCTGCGCGACCTGCGGATCCTGCGCCCCGAGGCCGAGCTGTTCTTCATCACCGGTGCGGACGCGCTGGCCCAGATCATGACGTGGAAGGACGTGGAGACCCTCTGGGACATGGCCCAGTTCGTCGGCGTCACCCGCCCCGGCCACGACCTGGTGGAGGTCGGCCCGGAGACCGGGGTCATGCTCATGGAGATCCCCGCGATGGCGATCTCCTCGACCGACTGCCGGACCCGGGTGCAGGAGCACAAGCCCGTCTGGTACCTCGTGCCGGACGGGGTGGTGCAGTACATCGCCAAGCACCGCCTCTACCTTCCCGACGCCCACGACCCCGGGGGCGGCCTGGGCGGGCGGCGCAGCCGTCACACCCCGGAGGTGCCTGCGTGAACCCCGTGGACCCTGCCCGGGAGACCGGGGACGACGAGCGCGCCCGGCACCGGCCCGGCCCCGGCGACGGCCCGGAGCACGCACCGGCCGAGGAACGTGCCGAGGGCGAGTACTCCGAGGACGCATCCTCCCGGGCGGGCGCCGAGGGTCCCGCCGGACCCGTCAACCCGGCCGACGTCGGGGCACTGACCATCACCCTGCCCGGCCTGGCCGAACTGCCACTGCTGCAGGACGGGCGGGTCGTCTCCCGTCCCGGTCAGGCCCCGGGCGCCCTGTCCCGCGTGTTCGAGGCCCGCGGCGGGGCGGTCCAGCCGGATCCGCAGGACGCGGAGGGCCCTGATGCCGCGGATCAGGACGGTGCGGTGCAGCCGGAGCACGCGGAAGAACCGGAGCAGCCGGAGTACACCGTCGCGAGCGACGGCGTCCCGCTCGGCCCGGACGGCCAGCCGCTCACCCGGCGGCAGCTGCGCGAACTCCGCCGCCGCCAGGAGGCCGCCGCTTCCGGTGCCCCGTCCACGTCCGGAGCCGCAGAGGCCGCTGCCGGGGACGTCACCCGGGAATCCCTCGCCCGTGAGGCCACCGCACTCGCCGAGCGCCTGGCCGCCGCGGGACAGGACCCCGCCGCGGTGGACCCGGACCTGCTGCGTGAACAGGAGGTGCTGGCGGAGAAGGCCCGGCGCTTCAACGAGACCGGGGCCCTGGCCACCGTTCCGGCACCGGCGACCGGCGCGGACCGGGCGGAGCAACCCGTGGCCCATGAGCCGGTCCAGGCGCGTGCGGCCCATGGTCTGGATTCCCTCTCCGCCTCCGAATGGGGGTCCCGGGAACGGACGCTGCTCATCGTGGCCGCGGTGGTCTTCGTCGTCCTGCTCGTCGCCCTCATCGTCGCCCTGGTCCTATGACCCGTACATTCCCTGTCGAGATCCCTCTCGACATCCATCTCGACGTCCATCCCGACCCCAGGAGTTGCCTGTGACCGTCCCCGAACCCACCCTGACCGCACTGAAGCTGGCCGGCCAGGCCGCGGCGGACAAGCAGGCCACGGACATCGTGGCCGTCGACGTCGCGGAGCGCATGGGGCTGACCGATGCGTTCCTCATCGCCTCCGCCGCGTCCGAACGGCAGGTGCTGTCCGTCGTGGACGAGATCGAGGAGGTGCTCAGCCGCCAGCTCCAGCTCGACGTGTCCCGTCGCGAGGGCAAGGCGGGCGGCCGCTGGGTGCTGCTGGACTACGGGCACTTCGTGGTGCACGTCCAGCACGAGGAGGAACGGGTCTTCTATGCCCTCGACCGGTTGTGGAAGGACGCCCCGCTCATCGACCTGGGCCTGACCGACGGCGTGGGCTCCCACGAGCCCGGATCGGCCATCGATCCGGATGCCGCTCCGCGGGACTGGACCCCCGGAACGGACGGCTGACCGCCGCCCGGCACGCCGTCGGAGGGCCGATTTGCACGGTGGCTGACGGCCTGTGTATATTGATGGAGTTGCTTCGGACGGAACGGAAACGGGAAGTCCGGGGGAACGCCCTTCTGGGGGTATGGCGCAGTTGGTAGCGCGTCTCCATGGCATGGAGAAGGTCAGGGGTTCGAATCCCCTTACCTCCACCAGATGAAAAGCCCTTCCTCGATATGAGGAAGGGCTTTTTCGTGCTCCGGGGCAGGCCGGCGATTACCGTGGGGGGCAGGGGCACGGCATCCGGCCGGTCCCGAGCGACGACGGACGACGACGAAGGAGTGATCGCCGTGGGCCTGTTGCCCAAGTCGATGAGCAAGGCGGCCGGTGACCGCGAGGACGTGATGAAGGTCATCTCCAGCATGGACGCGCGGGACCGATCCCTCGCCGAACGGTTCCACGACCTCGTCACCGAGGCCGCGCCCGAGCTGACGCCACGGCTGATGTACGGACAGCCCGGGTACTTCCGGGACGGCTCCGTGGTCTGCTTCTTCCGCAGCGGCGCGGCGGACAAGGCCCGGTACTGCACCGTCGGCTTCGACGAGGGCGCCCGGCTCGACGACGACGAGCGCGGCTTCTGGCCGACGTCGATCGCGCTGACCCGGATGACCCCGGAGGCCGAGGAGCAGATCCGCACGCTGCTGCGCCGGGCGGTCGGCTGATCGACAGCGCGTGCGGGACGGGGCCGCCGGCCCGTCCGCGTGCGGTTAACGTGGGGGCATGCAGTCGCCCATCCAGCAGATCCTCGAGCAGCTGCTCGCCGACGTCCACGGCCTGCGAGCGGGCGCACCGTACCCGGTGCACCCCGCCGGCCGGGACCCCGACCCCGAGGACTTCGGCATCTGCCTGGCGACGGTCGACGGCCAGGTCTACTCCGTCGGGGCGGCCGACCGGCGGTTCTCCATCCAGTCGATCTCCAAGCCGTTCACCTACGCCCTCGCCCTGGCGGACCACGGGTTCGCAGCCGTGGACGAGAAAGTGGACGTGGAACCCTCCGGGGACCCCTTCAACCAGATCTCCCTGGCACCCGGCACGGGACGGCCCCCGAACGCGATGGTCAACGCGGGCGCCCTCGCGGTGGTGTCGATGATCAAGGGGGCCGGGGGCAAGTCCGCCCTGCGCCGGATCACCGACCTCTACTCCCGGTGCGCCGGGGCCGAGCTGGAGGCGAGCAAGTCGGTGTTCGAGGTCGAGATGCGCCACAGCGACCACAACCACGCCCTGGCCTTCCTGCTGCGGTCCTTCGGCATCATCGACGACGACCCCACCCGGGCGCTGGAGACCTACCTGCGGCAGTGCGCCGTGCAGGTCACCGCCCGGGACCTGGCGGTCATGGCCGCCACCCTGGCCGGGGGCGGGGCCAACCCGCTGACGGGGGACCAGGTGCTGGAGATGGACATCGTGCAACGGGTGCTGTCCGTGATGATGACCTCGGGGATGTACGACGACGCCGGCTCCTGGGTCAGCGAGGTCGGCATGCCGGCCAAGTCCGGCGTCGGGGGAGGCACCCTCGCCGTGCTGCCCGGGCAGGCCGGTCTCGCCGTCTTCTCCCCGCCGCTGGACGGGCACGGCAACAGCGTGCGCGGCGTCGAGACATGCCGTCGGCTCTCGGCCGAGATGGAGATGCACTTCGTCCGCGCCGCCCGGAACGGACGCTCCGCCGTCAAGGCCGTCTACGAGACGTCCCAGCTGCCCTCCCGCGTGCGCCGGACGGAGGAGGAGGCCGAGGTCCTGGAGCGGGTCAGCGACCGCGCCTGCGTCGTGGAGGTCACCGGGGACCTGTTCTTCGCCGGCACCGAGTCGCTCGTGCGCACGGTCAGCGAACTCGAGGACCGGGTGGAGATCATCGTCCTGGACCTGCGCCAGGTCCACGACGTCGGCCGGCTGGCCCGGGACATGCTGGTCACCCTGGAGCGCCAGCTGGCCGCCGCGGGGCGCCGCTGCGTCCTGGTGGCCGCGGACGACTCCCCGGCGGGCCCGGTCCTGCGGGAGCTGGTCCAGACCGCCTTCGGCAGCCTGGGCGACGCCATCGAGTTCTGCGAGGACCGGCTGCTGGAGCGCCACGGCCGGCCGTCCCGGCCCGTCCCACGTGTGCCGGTCACCGCCTCTGCCGTCCTGGCCTCCCTCGAGCGGCACGAACGGGAGCACCTCGAGTCGCTGATGGAGCCCCGCGCGTTCGAGGACGGGGACGTCATCCGCCGGGTGGGCCAACGGTTCGGTGGCGTGCACTTCATCGTCGCCGGGCAGGTCAACACGGTGGCCACGGACCCGCAGGGCCGCCGGGTGCGGTTGAACACCCTCAGCCCCGGCATGACCTTCGGTGAGCTCGCCCTCGGCAGCGAGGACCGGCAGGAGACCACGGAGAAGGCGGTCGGCGACGTCGAGGTGATGGTGCTCACCCCGGAGGCGCTGGAAGACCTCGAGCAGGCGGACCCGGCCCTGGCCGTGCGGCTCTGGCAGGCCCTGACCCGCGACGCCTACCTGCTGGTGGACCGCTACCTGCGCGAGGCCGCCGTCCGGCTGACGTACTGACCTTCCGCGCGCTCCCGGGAACACGCACAAAGATTCATGGGAATCCGCTGAACTATAGTGGCGGAGAACGACCGACCGCCCCCGAGGAGCCAGCCGTGGAGTTTTTCGAGTTCCTGGCCAGACGCGCCGACGACATGCTCGAACTCGGGCTGCAGCACGCGGCGATCGTCGGGGCCGCCGTCGTCATCGCCACGGTGCTGGGCATCGCGCTGGGCGTGGCGACCTACCGCACCGACCGTCCGCGCGAGATCGTCCTGGCCATCAGCGGCACCTTCCTCACGATCCCGTCCTTCGCCTTGTTCATCCTCCTGCTCGGCCCGCTCGGTCTCGGCTGGCCCCCGGTGTTGCTCGCCCTCGTGCTCTACGGACTGCTGCCGGTGGTCCGCAACACGATCACCGGGCTGCGCGAGGTGGACCCGGCGATCATCGAGGCGGCCAAGGGGATGGGACTGAACCGGCGCCAGCGCCTGTTGCGCGTCGAGCTCCCGCTCGCCTGGCCCGTGGTGATCACCGGTGTCCGGGTGACCACGCTCGTGCTGTTGGGCATCGCGGCGATCGGGGCGATCGTCAACGGGCCCGGTTACGGGGAGCTGATCTTCACCGGCCTGGCCCGCGTCGGCACGCCCGTGGCCGTCAACCTGGTGCTGGCGGGGACCCTGGGGGTCATCGTGCTGGCCGTCCTGTTCGACCTGCTCTTCCACGCCGTCCGCCGCTTCACCACTTCGCGAGGTATCCGATGACCCAGACCACTGACACCGGTTCGACGCCAGAGGTGATGATCCGGCTCGAGGACCTGACCAAGCGCTTCCCGGGTGCCCGGCGCAACGCCGTGGACGGACTGTCCATGGACATCCGCCGCGGGGAGATCGTCGTGCTCGTCGGTCCCTCCGGTTGCGGCAAGACCACCACCATGAAGATGATCAACCGGATCATCGAGCCCACCAGTGGGCGCATCGTCATCGACGGCGAGGACGTCACCCGGTCGGACCCGGACCAGCTGCGCCGCCGCATCGGCTACGTCATCCAGCAGATCGGCCTGTTCCCGCACCATACGATCGGCGAGAACGTGGCGACCGTGCCGAAGCTGCTGGGCTGGGACGCCGAGCGGACCCGGACCCGGGTGGACGAGCTGCTCCGGACGGTGAACATGGACCCGGCGGAGTTCCGCGACCGCTACCCGAAGCAGCTCTCGGGAGGTCAGCAGCAGCGCGTGGGCGTGGCCCGCGCCCTCGGCGGTGATCCCCAGGTGATGCTGATGGACGAGCCCTTCGGGGCGATCGACCCGATCACGCGCGAGCGGCTGCAGAACGAGTTCCTCCGGCTGCAGTCCCAGGTCCGCAAGACCATCGTCTTCGTCACCCATGACATCGACGAGGCGATCAAGATGGGCGACCGCATCGCCATCCTCCAGGAGGGCTCGAGGATCGCGCAGTACGACACCCCGGAACGGATCCTCACCGCGCCGGCCAACGACTTCGTCCGGGACTTCATCGGGGGCGGGGCCTCGCTCAAGCGCCTGAGCCTGTCCCGGGTCCGGGACATCGAGCTGGGCACCTGGCCGACCGTCCGGGCGGGGGAGCCGGCCGACCAGGCGCGCCAGGTGCTGCACGGTTCCCGGCACAGCGCGGTCCTGGTCCTCGACGACGCCGGCCGGCCCGCCCGCTGGGTCGGTGCCGACGACCTGCGCCAGGACACCGCCCGCTCCCTGGACGAGGTCGGCTCCGTGCCCCAGGCCGTGGTCGAACCCCAGGCCACCCTCAGCGACGCGCTCAACGAGCTGATCACCGCCCGCCACGCCGTCACCGTCGTGGTCGATGAGGAGGGCCGGTACCAGGGCGTCGTGGATATCGACCAGATCAACGAGGCGATCCGCACCATGCGCCGCTCCGCCGTCGCCGAGGCCCGGACGGACATCCCCGGAGCGGAGGCCCGGCCATGACTGCCGGCCAGACCGTGGAGCACAGCGAGGCCGAGGTCGTCCCGCAGGCCGTTCCCGCCCCCGGGCGGCGCCGCTGGACCGGGTACCTGACGATGCCCGTCATCCTCGCCATCGTGCTCACCGCGCTGTACGTCTACGTCAGCGGCCAGGACCTGGACTCGATCGAGGCACGCTCCCTCAACGCCCGCGCCCTGGCCGAGGCGACGGCGGAGCACGTGGCGCTCACCGCGGTGTCCACGGTGATCACGCTGCTCATCGCCGTGCCGCTCGGGATCCTGCTGACGCGGCCCCTCACGCGCCGGGTGCGCCCGTTCATCATCGGCGTGCTGACGCTCGGCCAGGCCGTGCCGACCATCTCCATCCTCGTGCTGCTCGCCGTCGGATTCCTGTTCCTGGGATTCAACGCCGCGATCGTCGGCCTGGTGCTGTACGCGATCATCCCGGTGCTGCTGAACACCATGGTGGGCCTGGAGCAGGTGGACGACGCCGTCCTGGAGGCCGGCCGCGGGATGGGGCTGTCCCGCCTGCAGGTGCTCCGCCGGCTCGAGCTGCCGCTGGCGGTGCCGGTCATCCTGGCCGGTGTGCGCACGGCACTGGTGATCAACGTGGGCACCGCGACCCTCGTGACGTACATCAACGCGGGGGGCCTGGGGGACATCATCGTCGCGGGCCTGTCCACCAACCGCGTGCTCGTGCAGGTCGTCGGCGCGGTCCTCACCTCGGCCCTGGCCCTGCTCATCGACTACCTGGCGGGCATCGCCGAGGACCTGCTGCGGCCCAAGGGGCTGCGCCCGGCCGGCGCGTGAGCGCGCCGTGCCACCACACCCCGTGAACCAGAACCACATGGAGGCAAGCACATGAGAAGGACCACGCGGACCACTGGACTCGGCCTGGCGGCGATCGCCGCCCTCGCGCTGACCGGGTGCGGCGGCGGGGGCGGCGAGAGCCCGAACGAGGGCCTGCTGGACGGCGCCCAGCTCACGGCCGGCTCGAAGGAGTTCACCGAGTCCGTGATCCTGTCCCAGATCACCGCACGGGCCCTGGAGGACGCGGGCGCGACGGTCGAGGACCAGACCGGCATCTCCGGCAGCGCCACGGTGCGCGAGGCGCTGGAGTCCGAGGAGATCGACTTCTACTGGGACTACACCGGCACCGGCTGGGTGAACATCCTGGGGAACACCACCGAGGACGCCCCCGAGGACCTGTACCAGGCAGTGGCCGAGGCCGACGCCGAGAACGGGATCGCCTGGCTGGACCCGGCCCCGTTCGAGAACACCTACCGGATCGCCGTCAAGCAGGACTTCGCCCAGGAGCACGGACTGCAGACGCAGTCCGACGCCGCGGAGTTCATCCAGCAGAACCCGGACCAGGCGCGCGTGTGCGCGGCCAGCGAGTTCATCAACCGGGACGACGGCCTGCCCGGGCTGGAGGAGACGTACGGGTTCGAGTTCTCCCGGGTCGTCGAGCTGGACCTGAACCTGATCTACACGCAGGTCGGGGACACCTGTGAGTTCGGCGAGGTGTTCTCCACCGACGCGCGGATCGCGGCCAACGACATGCAGGTCCTCGAGGACGACCGTGGGTTCTTCGTGGAGTACCAGGGCGCGATGACCCTGCGCCAGGAGACCCTCGACCAGTACCCCGAGATCGCCGAGATCATGGCGCCCATCTCCGAGCGGCTGACCAACGAGACGATGATGGAGCTCAACGGCCGGGTGGACACGGACGGCGAGGACCCGGCCGACGTCGCCGAGGAGTGGCTCGAGGAGCAGGGCCTGATCGGCTCCTGAGACCTCCCGCCCCGCGGGCGACCGCACGCCGTCCGCCGGTTCACGCCTCCGTGAACCGGCCGACGGTGGCCTGGGCGTCCACCCCGCCCAGCGCGGCCGTGAACATCCGGTAGTAGGCCAGCTCCTCGCGCGTGCGCAGCGGCGGCTGCACGGCGCCGGCCTCGGCCGCGAGCTCCTGCTCGCTGACCGCCGCGCCGAAGTGCCGCCCGAGGACCTCGTTCATGCCGGTGCCCTCACCGAACTGCTCCTTGGGCCGCCACAGCACCTCGTCCGGCAGCCACCCGTCGAACGCCCGCCGCAGCAGCCACTTGGCCGGCCGGTCAGACCGGACCAGCTTCCAGTCCGGTGGCAGCGCCATGGCCAGTTCCACCACGTCGAGGTCCAGGAAGGGCAGCCGCGGCTCGATGCCGAGGGCGCCGGCCACCCGGTCGACCCGCTGCAGCCCACCGATGTGCATGCCCCGCAGGGTGTCCACCAGGTCGGCGTGCAGTTCCGGGCCCGTGCGGTGCTGTCCGTAGTGCGAGTACCCGGCGAAGAGCTCGTCCGCCCCCTCACCGACGAGGACGACCTTCACGTGGCGCGCCGCGAGCTGCGAGACGACGTAGTTCGGCACCGCGGAGTGCACCAGCTTGGGATCGAAGGACTCCAGGCCCGCGATCACCCGCGGGACCGCCTCGATCGCGTCCTGTGCGGTGTAGGTGAGCTCGTGGTGCTCGGTCCCGCAGTGTTCGGCGACCACCCGGGCTGCGACGAGGTCGCTGCTGCCCTCGAGCCCCACGGCGAAGGTCTTCAGCGTGGTCCCGGCCGAGGCGAGCCTCCGGGCGGCGATCGCCGTGACGATGCTGGAGTCCACCCCGCCGGACAGCAGGACCCCGGGGGTCTGGTGACCGGCCAGGCCACGGTCCACGGCCCGGACGATCGTCTCGCGGATCGCGTCGAGGACCCAGGCGGGCGGCTCATCCTCTCCGGCCCGGCTCTGGAGCAGGACGGGAACGGTGCCGGGGAAACGTCGGATCGGGGACAGCCCGGTCCCGGGCGTCCAGTGGTGCCCCGGCGGGAAGGGACGCACGTCCGGGCGCAGGTCCTCATCGAACGCCTTGAGCTCGGAGGCGAACACCGTCGTGTCTCCGCGCGTGGCCCAGTACAGCGGGGCCAGGCCGAGCACGTCGCGGGCCGCCGCGAAGCGCCCGTCGTCGGTGGCGATGACGAGGGCGAACGGCCCCCACAGCCGTTCGAACGCCTCGGGACCGAGGTCCTCGAAGAGGACGACGGCCGCCTCGAGGTCCGAGTCGGTGGCGAACCGCTCGGCGCCGAGCGCCTGGCGGATGCGCCGGTGGTTGTGCACCATCCCGTCGCCGACGAGCCAGGTGTCCCGGTCCCGGCCACCACCCAGGGGCTGGCCCCCGGAGACGGGATCGACGACGGAGAGGTACCGGCTGCCGAGCCACGCCGCGCCGAGCTCCCGCGTGCCGGAACCGTCCGGCCCCCGGTGGGCGAGGCGCTCGAGCATGCGCCGGCCCATGGCCGGATCGAAGGAACCGTACGCTGCTACCACACCTGACATGGCCACCCTCTCGACGCGACCCAGTGTAGTCTTCCGGCACCGGCCGGCCGAGGTGCGCCGGCCGGAC
>DATBUG010000504.1:0-2039 GCA_036516315.1 Citricoccus sp. | reverse complement strand
GACGGCGGGATCCGCGCCGGTCCGGGTGACCTACTGGAGCACGCTGCCCCGTGAGCAGTGGACGGCCCAGGCGGTCAAGCCGTTGTCCCTGAGCATCGCCGCCGACGCCGGCCCCGGCACCACGGTGACCGCGGTGGACCTGGTGGTCGAGACCCGCCGGGGCGGCGAGCCGACCGGGGACCCGCAGCTGACGCAGGTGGCGTCCGTACCACCGGCCGGGGCGGCGATCGACGCGCCGCGGGAGTTCTCCTGGACGGCCGTGCTGCCGCCCCAGGACCCGTCCGTCACGGCGCTGCGGCTGATCCTGCGCCTGGAGGTCCAGCGCGCCACCGGTACGGCCACGCCCGTGGTGCAGACCGGCGTCGACGAGCTCATCGTGACGCTGGCCCCCTGAGGCACAGGCCGGCGATGCGGGCGGGACAGGTCTGCGGCCGCAGTGGGGTGGCGCACGCCACAGGGCGACCCGCGCGTCCGGCGCGCGGCGGACGTTAACCCGTCCCCGGCGTGTGGTCAGATCAGGTGGCCATGCCTCAGCCCCGGTGACCCCGGGGCGGTCATGGCCGTGCGGGGCGCGGAGGGACCGGGCCCGGCCACCTGTGAGGAGGGCACACCCCGACGATGATGGGACCACACCATGCGGCCTGCGGAGCCGCGGCCTGGGTGATGATCGCCGCGGACCTCGACCTGCCGCTGGGGCCTCTGGCCGGCGTCGGGCTCTTCGGCAGCGGATCCGACGCCCTGCTGACCCTGCCGGAGGCCCTGCCGCTGGGCTTCGGACTCCTGGGCGGGATCACCGAGATGGGGGTCCTGGCCGGGGCGGTCGTCGCGGCCGGGGCGGCCCTGCTGCCGGACGCGGACCACCGGCACGCGTCCATCGCCCACTCGCTGCCGCCCGTCTCGGAGTGGATGTGCGTCCTGCTGGGCCGGGCCGCCGGTGGACACCGCAACGGCACGCACTCACTGCTGGGGATCGCGGCGTTCACGCTCGTGGCCTGGTTGCTGTCCCGGCTCACGCTGCCCACGGAGGCCGGCACGCTCCAGCTCGGGGCCGGGATCGGCACCGTACTGCTGTCCGCCTTCGCCGTGAAGGCCCTGCACTTCATGCCGGACCGCGCCCGCAAGGTGCCCTGGCTGGTGGGGCTGGGGTTCGGAGCACTGGTGGCCCTGGGGCTGGGGCCGGTGAGTTCATGGTTTGTCCTGGCCGTCGCGCTCGGCGTGACGGTGCACATCGCCGGGGACATGCTCACGGACGGTGGCTGCAACCTGCTGTGGCCGTTCCGCCTGCGGCGGCCGCGGGCCCTGGCCCGGGTCCCCGTGCTGGGGTCCGTGTGGAGCAGCGGAGGCCGGGTGAAGCTGCCCGTCCTGGGTCCCACCGGGTCGCGGCGCGAGTGGGCCGTGGCCACGGTGGTCTCGCTGATCGCCATGGCCGGCATGGTCAGCGCCACGTGGGGCGCCGGGCTGCACCTGCTCAGCCTGGCGCTGTGAGCGCTGCGCCCTACCGGTCCTCGGAGAGCATGCGACGGGCCTGCTTGAGGGCCCAGCCGGCGTCCTTGTGGTCCAGCTGGGCCAGGGTCAGCAGGTTGGCGATGCGCTGTTCGCGGCTCAGCTTCGCCATCTCGTCGGCCGAGTTGATCATCGCCAGCACGCGGGCATGCGCGCGCCGGCCCCGGGCCTTGGTCCGCGTGTCGTTCGCGTCCGTCCCCCGGAGGATCTCCAGTGCCTCGGTCAGCAGGTGTTTCATCTCGCGGTCCCCTCCCGTGGGTCTCGACCCGTCTACGCTAGCCGCTTCCCCGTGCTGGGTGATGACTCCGGTCACAGACGGTCGCACGGCGGGGCCTGGAAGCACGCGGTCGAGGCGTGACGCGAAGGCCTGGGCGACGACGCGGGACGGAGGCGCGCCCCGGACTGATCGGACTCTACGGCGCCCTGTTGAGCCCTGGGGTTACAGGCGCTCGACCTCGATGAACTCGACCGCCTGGGAGGCACCCCGGTTCTCCACCCGGTGTTCCGAGCCCGCGGGCCGGGAGTAGCTCTGCCCC
>DATBUG010000503.1:0-2909 GCA_036516315.1 Citricoccus sp. | reverse complement strand
TGCATCTCGGTCACCCCGGCGGCGTCGGCGTCGAGGCGCTCGGCCAGCCCGACGGCGGCGGGCCGGCGCACGATCGGGCCCTTGAGTACCGGGCTCAACAGCACTCGGGACAGGACCCGCGCGTGGTCGGCGGGCCCCAGGACGGGCACGTCGGTGGTGGGACCGGGCAGCGGGACATCAGGCATGGGGTTCACCCTTCCACGCGTCTGCCCACGTCACAAGGCACCCGGGGAGGGCGCGTGCTGGGCGGGGAGCGGTGCCGTGCTCACGCGGGGGCCGGGGCTGCCGGCCGGGTGCCGTCCTCGGGCCGGTCCACGTCGCTCCGGTCCAGGTCGCTCGGGTCCAGGTCGCTCGGGTCCAGACTGGGTCGGTCCAGGTCGGTCCGGCCGGGCCCCATCAGGCCCAGGTCCATCCCCTCCGCTTCGGCCCCGCCCCACCCGAGCGGTCCGAGGGCCGTCGCCGCTGGGGCCGGCGTCGTGTCCCGGAGCCTCGGCTCGGGGACCTCCCGCGCGCCGGTGTCCGGGGGAAGCCGGTGGGTCACGGTCAGGGCGGCGGTCATCACATCGCCCAGGCTGTGCCGCTCGGCGTAGACCTCACGCTGGAGTTGCGCTCCGGTGCCGTCGCGCAGGATCTGGGCCACGCCCGCGTCCACCGCGGACTGCTCGCCGTACTCGGCCAGCACCGGCCCGACGACGTTGAGCAGGCGGATCATCACGTCACCGGCCGGGGCGGGACACCCGGTGGCCGGGTCGATCAGCTCTCCGGCGACACCGTGGCGGCTGGCCTGCCAGGTCCACGTCCGCAGCAGGGTGGCCGGGACGGGCATCGCGGGGGCGCCGTCCCGCCAGGCCCGGGCGACCGTCTCGACCAGGGCGCGGGTGAGGGTGGCGATCACCGCGGCGTGGGTGGCATCCAGGCAGACATCGGCCACCCGGATCTCCACGGTCGGGTGGTGCTCGGACAGCCGGGCGTCGAAGTATAGCATGCTGGGATCCACGGGCACCCGGGTGTCCAGCTGGCCTGCCCGGTAGCGGTCGTACTCCTCCGGTGACCCGAACACGTCCGTGGGTCCGGCCGTGGGCCACCGGGACCAGACCTGGTAGCGGTAGGAGGAGAACTCCGAATCATCCCCGTGCCAGAACGGGGAGTTGGCGCTCAGGGCCAGCAGCGTGGGCAACCACACCCGGATGCGGTCCAGAACGGCCACGCCCTCGGCGCGGGAGTCGATGCCCACGTGGATGTGGAAACCGTTGGTGAGCTGCTCGGTGGCGGCCAGGCCGAACTTCGCGGCGATCCGCCGGTAGCGCTGGCCCGGCACCAGGTGCGGGGACACCGGGCCCAGTGCCGTGGGCAGGGCCACCACACGACCGCCGACGCGTTCGGCCGCCTCCTCGGCCAGTTCGCGGCCCGCCCGGATGGCGGCCAACTGTCCGGCCAGGGTGGTCTGCGGTGGGGAGGCGACCTCGAGTTGCTCCTCCTGGAGTTCCTCGGTCACCTGGTGTCCTGTGGACGGGGCGTCCTCCTGCAGTGAGGCGGCCCAGTCACCGGCTGGCAGCGGCTGGCCGGTGCCGGCGTCGACCAGTAGAAGTTCCTCTTCCACGCCGAACGTGCGCATGCTGCGTCTCCTCGTGTGTATTGCCCTGCGACCCTCACTGCAGAGAGTGCAGAGCAAACAGCACACCCCGGGCGAACCTGTCACTGTACTCCCCGGGACTCCACGTTCGCTGAACGCCTCCTGGGACGATGGCCGCGACGCCAAGCAGATCGGACCGGGGACTGCCCCTTCATCCGTGACGTCACGTGCCGTACGGTCGGCGGCAGGCCTGACGACGACCGACGACGGAGGACACCATGACCCACCACGTGAGCGCGATGCTGGAGGCCTACCCGAAGGATCTGGGCTCCATCGACCGCCAAAAGCTGGCCGAGTGCATCGAGGCCTGCTTCGAGTGCGCCCAGACCTGTACCGCCTGTGCCGATGCCTGCCTGGCGGAGGACATGGTGGCCGAGCTCCGCCAGTGCATCCGCACGGACCTGGACTGTGCGGACATCTGCGCCACCACCGGCCGGGTGCTCTCCCGCCAGACCGGCACCACCGTGGAGACGGCCCGGGCACTGCTCGAGGCCTGCCGCGCCGCCTGCAAGATGTGCGGTGACGAGTGCGCCTCCCACGCGGACATGCACGAGCACTGCCGGATCTGCGCCGAGGCCTGCCGCCGGTGCGAGCGAGCCTGCGCCGACCTGCTGGCCGCCCTGGGCTGACCTGGGCGTTTCCGGGCCCTGCCCCCGGTGTGCCGGGCCCGGAACATGGCCGCCGGCTTGGTGATGCCCCCGGACACGTGCTTAGGGTGGGCCCAGGCTCGACCCCGAGCCGTTCGCCGATGAACGGGGGAACTGCATGGCCCGGAAGAACATCTTCGTCCTCGGACTGACCGAGGTGCAGAGGCAGGAACTCGAGACCGTCCAGGGGGCCGAGGGGTTCGCCTTCCGCAACCTCCTGGACTACGAGCGGCTCGTGGCCACCGCCGAGATCGACTTCAACGCCCTGCTCGAGGCCGCCCGCACCGAGCTGGCCGCGTTCCAGGACGGCGGCGGAAGCGTGGACGCCGTGATCGCCCACTGGGACTTCCCGGCCAGCGTGATGGCTCCCATCCTGGCCGCCGAGCACGGCCTGCCGGCGCCCTCCCTGGCGAGCCTGCTGAAGTCCGAGCACAAGCTGTGGAGCCGGTTGGAACAGCGCGCCGGCATCCCGGAATGCGTCCCCGGGTTCGCCCCGTTCGACCCGTTCGACGACGACGCCCTGGACTCGATCGACCTCGAGTACCCGTTCTGGGTGAAGCCGGTGAAGGCCCACTCGTCCAACCTGGGGTTCAAGATCGAGGACCGCGCCGGCTTCGAGGAGGCGCTCG
>DATBUG010000502.1:0-1817 GCA_036516315.1 Citricoccus sp. | reverse complement strand
CCGCCGGACCCCGTGACCTGTGGAGCCCGGGACGGCCGGTAGAATGGCCGGGCCCAGCCCCAGTAGCTCAGTGGATAGAGCAGGAGCCTTCTAATCTCTTGGTCGGGGGTTCGACTCCCTCCTGGGGCGCCATGCGACCGGTGTGGACCGCGTGAAAGGTGGACTGTGCAGGACCCGACGACGACCACCCGCCGCGCCCCCCGTTGGGTCATCGGGACCCAGCCGGATCGCCGCGACGGGGCGGAGACCGCCGGTCCCACCACCACCCGCAACGAATGGCTGCAGCTCGTGGCCGTGATGGCCGCGGCCGCGGCACTGTACCTGCTGCACTCGGTCCTGCGCTTCCGCAACTACGAGGCCAAGGGGTACGACCTCGGGATCTTCGACCAGGCCGTGCGTCAGTACGCCCTGTTCCGCGAGCCGCTGGTACCGGTCAAGGGCGTGGACTTCAACATCCTCGGGGACCATTTCCACCCGGTCCTGGCCCTGCTGGCCCCGCTGTACTGGATCTGGGACGACCCCCGGATGCTGAACGTGGCCATGACCGTGCTGCTGGTCTCCACCGCCATCCCCGTCTACCTGTTCATCCGCCGCCGGTTCACCCACGTGACCGCCCTGGTCGGGTCCGCCGCGCTGCTGCTGTGGTGGCCGTTCCAGGCGATGGTCAACTGGGACTTCCACGAGATCGCCTTCGGCGTGCCGGTCATCGCGTGGGTGATCTGGGCCGTCGATGGGCGACGGTATTGGCTGGCCACGGCCCTGGCCGTCACCCTCCTGTCCGTCCGCGAGGACATGGGCATCACCCTGCTGGCGGTCGCGCTGGTGCTGGCGCTGAAGCGGGCATGGGCGCCCGCCGTCGTGACGGCCGGCCTGGGCGTGGCCGGGTACCTGTTCGCCACGTCCGTGGTGATCCCGCACTTCTCCCCCGAGGGAGAGTTCGGCTACTGGCAGTTCACCGCTCTGGGCCCGGACATGGGGTCATCCCTGGTGTTCCTGCTGACGCAGCCGTTCGACGCC
The DNA here is from genome assembly GCA_036516315.1 of Citricoccus sp. Taxonomy (GTDB): domain Bacteria; phylum Actinomycetota; class Actinomycetes; order Actinomycetales; family Micrococcaceae; genus Citricoccus. Next base: position 800 of record DATBUG010000502.1, on the reverse strand, counting down.
TTCGCGGTGCTGTTCGACCACCCGCTGAAGGTGGCACTGTGGCTGCTGCACTTCGTGGCCCTGTGGCTGTTGCCGTTCCTGTCCCCCTACACCCTGATCGCGGCGCCGGTCCTGCTGTCCCGTCTGTTCAACGACCGGCTCAACGTGTGGAGCCCGGTGTACCAGTACGACGCGATCCTGGCCCCCGTGTTCCTGATGGCCGCCCTGGAGGCCCTGGCGCGGCTCGGGGCGTGGCACCAGGCCCGCCGGGGTGGCACGCCGATGAGGGAGTGCCGGTTGCCGACCGCGTTCGTCTCCGTGCTGCTGGGCTGCGGGGTCGTCGGGACGCTGTTCTTCCCCCAGGTCTTCCCGTTCCAGCGCACCGTCACCGGGGACACCTGGCAACGGACCGAGTGGGCGTGGGCCCTGGACCGGGCCGTGGACAGGATCCCGGACGACGTGTGCGTCGAGGCGGCGGACAACGCCGTGCCACACCTGGTGGACCGCACCTACGTCGGCCTGCACGGGGACATCGGCGACGACCTGGCGACCTGGATGATCATCGACACCACGGTCGAGGAACTCGGCGGCTGGGACCCACTGACCCCGGACCAGGCGCTGGCGCGGGCCGAGCGGCTCGGTTTCGAGGTGGTCAGCGAGGACGACCACGGCATCTGGGTCCTGCACCGGGACCGCCCGGTGGACCCGGTGTGTTCGGACTACGTCCCGTGACCGGGCCTGCTGCCCGGTCACGTGACGGTATCCTCCTCAGCCCCGGCCCGCCGGTACCGCCGTGTGCGGCCTCGGTGATGTCGGCGACG
>DATBUG010000501.1:0-2500 GCA_036516315.1 Citricoccus sp. | reverse complement strand
TGCAACGAGGGCGGGACCATCCCGCTGCTGGTGGACGGGTCCGGATGGACGGTGCGCAACGCCATCGCCAACATGAACAAGCCGATGCGCGCCGACTACGGGCTGTACTGGTCCATCAACACCGCCACCGTGGCCGCCGCGCACGCCCAGGACCTGTGTGCCGTGACCGAGCTGCTGGACCGGGTGGGCGTCCAGAACGCCGGGTCCGGGGAGTCCATCAACCCGCGCAACCCGTCCTTCGTGCTCGGCTCCGAAGAGGTCGCGCCGTTGATGATGGCCGCGGCCTACGCGACCCTGGCCGACGACGGCAACTACTGCACTCCGCGCGTGCTCTCCGAGGTCACCGACACCCGTGGGAACACCTACCAGGTGCCCCCGGTGACCTGTGAGAAGGTGGCCGACACCCAGCACGTCGCCGAGCTGAACAACACCCTCAAGGCCATCGCCTCCGAGCGCATCGCCCAGGACATGCCCTTCCCCGTCGCGGGCAAGACCGGTACCAACAACTGGTCCTCGTCCACCTGGTTCATCGGCTCCACCACGGGACTGACCACCGCCTCGTGGGTCGGCAACTTCCGCAACCAGGTGTCCCTGGAGGGCAAGCAGATCGCCGGCATCACCTACGACGACGTCTGGGGCTCGATCATCGCCGGACCGATGTGGGCCGACTACATGCGCTCGGTGGCCGGGAATTACCCCACCGAGGAGTTCACCGCCTACGACGGCCCGTCCTCCGACCCGCGGACCGAGGGCGGCCGGGAGGGCGGCGAGCGCGTGCCCGTGCACAACTACGGCGGGCCGCGACCGTACTACGATCCAGGCACCGTCGTCTCGACCGAGGACTGACGGGGACCGAGGAGGACAGGCATGGGTGCTGGCACAGTGACCGGAACGCGCGACAACGGCCGAGGACGGCCCTGGGCGGTCCCGGCCGCCGTGGCCGGTGCGCTGGCCGGGACCGGGGCCCTCGCCGGGGCCGCCGCCCTGGCCTGGGGCACCTTCGTCGAGGCCCGCAACTTCGCGGTGCGCACCGAGCGCCTGCCCATCCTGCCTCCCGGCGGCCGGCCGTTCCGGATCCTGCACCTGTCCGACATCCACCTGGTCCCGGACCAGGCGGACAAGCTGGACTGGCTTTCCACGCTGCACACGCTGCAGCCGGACCTGGTGGTGAACACCGGGGACAACATCACCTCCGCCGCTGCCATCCGGCCGTTGCTGCAGGCCCTGGGTCCGCTGCTGGAGGTGCCCGGACTCTTCGTCCCCGGGTCCAACGACTACTTCGCCCCCACGCGGGCCAACCCGCTGCGCTACTTCGCCGGGCCCTCCCCACAGGACCCGGGCCGCAACGAGTTGCCCGCCGACCGGCTCTTCAACGCCTTCGAGGCCCGCGGGTGGACCAACCTGACCAACCGGCGCACCTCGATGGTGCTGCACGGGATCCGGCTGGACGTGGCCGGCACGGACGACCCGCACCTTGACCGCGACGCCTGGCCCGGGTTCCCCGGTTCCAGCTCCACGCCCGCGCGCTCGTTGCGCCTCGGTGTCACGCACGCCCCGTACCGGCGCGTGCTGGACGCGATGGTCGCGGACGGGGCCGACGTCGTCTTCGCCGGCCACACCCACGGCGGGCAGGTCTGCGTGCCCGGGTACGGCGCCCTGGTCACCAACTGCGACCTGCCCACCTGGCAGGCCTCCGGCCTGACGCAGTGGCGGCTCGACGGGCGCACGGTGCCGCTCCAGGTCTCCGCCGGCATCGGCACCTCCCCCAAGGCGCCCTTCCGCTTCGCCTGCCGGCCCGAGGCCGTGGTGCTGGACGTCGTCGAGCCCTGACGGCACCACCTCAAAGGACCCTTTCAGGCCTCCTCGGCTCGCCGTAGGATGGTGACTCGCCCGTCCCTGCCCCACCGGAGGTCTGCCCGTGCCCACGCCCGCCCCTCGAATCCCGCGGCGCGTGGGCGGTGAGGAACGGACCTTCGCCGAGGCGATCCGCCGGCTCTCGCCCTACCTGGAGGGCGTGCGGTGGCGCTGGGTGGCCGGGCTGGTCTCCGCCATGCTGGCCGGGTTCGTGGCCCTGGCCATCCCCCAGGTGATCCAGCGGCTGGTGAACTCCGTGCTGCACCCGGGCGGGAACGCGGGCGACGTGTGGACGGCCGTGGCGGTGATGGCCGGGCTCGGCCTGGCCGAGGGCGCACTCGTCTACCTGCGGCGGTTCTTCATCCTGCCGCCGGCCGCCGGCGTGGAGAACCGGGCGCGGGTCGCCCTGTTCCGGCGTCTGCAGCGACTGCCGGTGTCCTTCCACGACTCCTGGCCCTCGGGCCAGTTGCTCTCCCGGTCGGTGGGCGACCTGTCCCTGCTACGGCGCTGGATCGCGTTCGGGACGGTCATGTTCGTGGTGTCGATCGTCACGATCCTGGTCGGGCTCGTGCTGCTGTTCACCACCTCGTGGGTGCTGGCCCTGATCTACCTGGCCGGGGCCGTGCCGATCATGTGGCGCTCCTAC
>DATBUG010000500.1:0-6059 GCA_036516315.1 Citricoccus sp. | reverse complement strand
CCTCGGGACGGGCGGCGCCGGGTGGCCACCCTCTCCGAGAGCGGCCGCGAGCTGCTACTGGACCTGTACGCCCCCGCCCTGGCGGTGAACGAGCGGGTGTTCGAGCCGCTGAGCGCCGAGGAGGCTCAGCAGCTCACCGAGTTGATCGGGCGCGTCCTGGCCCACGACTCCTCCGTCCCGGACCACGCCGGGGCCTGACCCGGCCCACTCGCCGCGGGATCAGGGACCGCTCCCGGGCACCGACCTCGGCCGCCGCTCCTGGTCACCGCTCCCGGCCACCGCTCTCCCGCACCGCTCTCCTCCCCGCCAGACGCCACGGCGCCCCGGCGCCTGGCGGACCAGGCCCCGGGGCGCCGTCGGGCGAGCGGGGTGGCGGGCCAGAGCCCGCCGCGAGCGCGTCAGCTCACTGGCCGCCCTCCCAGTACAGGTTCTCCACGTCCGGGTCCTTGCTGATGAAGCCGTACTTGACCATCAGCCGGCCGGCCTCCTCGATCTGCTCCTTGCGGATCTCCCCGGAGAGCTCCTCCATCTTCAGGTCCTTCGCCGCCTCCTCGGGGAGGTTGATGAACTCGGGCAGCAGGGCCTTGGCGCCCTCCTGGTCCGTGTTGGCGGCCTCCAGCGACTCGGTCATGGCGTCCTTGAAGCGCTGGGTCAGCTCCGGGTTCTCCTCGGTGAACGCGCCCGAGGAGAAGGTCACCATGGTCGGCATGCCCGCCACGGAGTCCTGGAAGGAGTAGCCCACCAGCTGGTTGTTCTCGTCCGCCAGCGAGTTGCTCAGGAACGGCTCGGGCACCCAGATGGCGTCCGTGTTGCCGCGCTCGAGCTGAGCCGGCATGTCTTGGAACGGCATCTCGGAGAACTTGATGGCCTCCGGGTCGCCACCGGCCTTGTCCACGGCCTCCATGATGGTCAGGTCACCCTGGGTCTTGAGGGCGTTGACGGAGACGGTCTTGCCCGCCAGGTCCTCCCAGCCCTGGATGCCGCTGTCCTTGGTGGTCACCACGCCGGCGATGTCCTCGCCCTCGGCGAAGGAGTTCGAGTACCCGGCCACGATCTTCATGTCCAGGCCGCGGTCGTTCGCGTTCATCACCGAGTTCGGGTTGCCCACGCCGAAGTGGATCTGCTCGTTGGCCACGGCCGGGAGCATGGCCGCTCCGGCGTTGGAGGTGGACAGCTCCACCTCGATGCCGTGCTCCTCGAAGATGCCCTCCTCGATGCCGTACTGCACCGCCACGGAGGGGGCGATCGGCAGCACGCCGACGATCACCTTGTCCAGCTCGCCCGAACCGCCCCCGGCCGCTGCCGCGTCACCGGAGGCGCTCTCGCCGCCGCCCCCGGACGGGGAGCCGGAGCCGCAGCCGGTCAGCGCCAGGCCCGCGACGGCGACGGTGGCCATCACGGAGACAAGCTTCTTGTTCATGATCTCTCCTGGGGATAGGCCCGGCGGGCGCCGGGATGGTGAAGCCACCTGCAGGCGGGTGCCTCAGGCGTAGAAGCGGGCGAGGAAGGTCGCGACGACGGCGGGCCGCTCCTCGCCCTCGATCTCGATGGTGGCGTCGACGACGATGTGCAGGCCGTTGCCCTTGACCTCCTGCACGTCGGCGATGGTGCCCTTCATGCGGATGCGGGACCCGACCTTCACCGGGGAGGTGAAGCGGACCTTGTCCAGGCCGTAGTTGACCTTGGTCTTGACGTCCGAGACGTCGAACAGCTCGGACCAGAACGGGATGATCATGGACAGTGTCAGGAACCCGTGGGCGATCGGGGCGCCGAACGGGCCGCCCTTGGCGCGCTCGGGGTCCACGTGGATCCACTGCTGGTCGTCCGTGGCGTCCGCGAAGGTGTTCACCATCTCCTGGGTGACCTCGCGCCACTCGGTGACGCCCAGGTCCTGTCCGGCGAGGGCCTTGGCCTCGTCGAAGGTGACGACGGTACGGGGGGTGAGGGTCTGGGTCATGGCGTTCTCCTTTAGTATGTGTTCTACATCACAATGGTTGATGAGTGCAATGGTTTGTCCCGAAGTGGGCGTCCGCGACGTGGACGTGCCGGACGTGGTCGTCCTAGACGAAGGCCCCGACGCCGGTGACGGCCCGGCCGACGATGAGCGCGTTGATCTCGTGCGTGCCCTCGTAGGAGTAGATGGCCTCGGCGTCGGCGTGGAACCGGGCCACGTCCGTGTCCAGGGTGATCCCGTTGCCGCCACAGACCTCCCGGGCCAGGGCCACGGTCTCGCGCAGCCGCAGCGAGGTGTACATCTTGGCCAGCGCGGAGTTCTCGTCCTTGAAGACCCCCTCGGCCTGCTGCTCGGTCAGCTGCACCACCATCCCCAGGGAGGCGGTGAGGTTGCCGAGCATGAGGGCCAGTTTCTCCTGGACCAGCTGGAACCCGGCGATGGGCCGGCCGAACTGCTCGCGCTCGCGCACGTAGCGCAGCGCGGCCTCGTAGGCCCCGGCCTGGGCGCCCACGGCCATCCAGGCCACGTCCGAGCGCATGTTGCGCAGGCAGCGGGCCACGTCCTTGAACGAGTTGATGCCCTGCAGCCGGGCGTCCTCGCCGACGCGCACGTCCCGGTACTCGATGTGGGCGTTCTGCATGATCCGCAGGGAGGCCTTGTTCGGGATGACCGTCATGGACACCCCCGCGGCCTCGCGCGGGACCAGGAAGCACTTGACCTGGCCGTCCGCGGTGTCCCGGGCGAAGGTTGCCACGACGTCGGACACCGTGGCCCCGCCGATCCAGCGCTTGGCCCCGTTGATGACCCACTGGCCGGCCCCCTCGTCCCAGGTGGCCGAGGTGGACAACCCGCCGGCCACGTCCGAGCCGTGCTCCGGCTCGGTCAGGGCGAACACGCCGGTCAGCTCGTAGGAGCGGATCCTGGCGTCCAGGTCCTGGGCCTGCTGCGGGGAGCCCCCGAGGGTGCAGACCGTGCGGAACAGCCCCGCGTGGGCGTTGTACAAGGTGCCCACGTTGATGTCGCAGCGGGCCAGCTCGAAGTTGCGGAACCCGGTGAGCAGGTCCCGCACGGGCTCCCCCGCCTCACGCAGCGCCGGCGGGTCCATCAGGGGCAGCCCGCGGACCGCCTGCAGCAGCTCGTCGGGCATCTCGGCCTTGTCCCAGGCGTCGTTGACCAGGGGGTAGACGGTCGTCTCCAGGCGCTCGCGCAGGTCCGTCAGGACCGCGCGCTCGGCCTCGGTCAGCCGCTCGGCGAAGCCGTAGAGGTCGGAGGGGATCACGGTCCCCGTGGCGACCGGTCGCGCGGCGGTCATGCCGCACCGCCCGTGCCGAGGCCCAGCAGCCGCACCGCGTTGTCCTTGACGATCAGCGGGCGCACCTCGTCCTTGATCGGCAACTCGGCGAAGGCACCCATCCACTTCTGGGGGGTGATCAGCGGGAAGTCTGTGCCGAACATGACCTTGCGGGAGAGCACGTTGCTGGACTGGCGCACGAGCGACTCCGGGAAGTACTTCGGGGACCAGCCCGAGAGGTCGATGTACACGTTGGCCTTGTGGGTGGCGATCGAGTTCGCCTCGTCCTGCCACGGCACCGAGGGGTGGGCCATGATGATCGGCAGGCCCGGGTGCTCGGCGGCCACGTCGTCCAGCAGCAGCGGGTTCGAGTACTTCAGCTTGATCCCGCGCCCGCCCGGCAGCCCGGCGCCCATGCCGTTCTGGCCGGTGTGGAAGACGCAGGGCAGCCCGATCCGCTCCAGCTCGGCCCACAGCGGGAAGAACTCGCGGTCCGAGGGGTCGAAGCCCTGCACCGAGGGGTGGAACTTGAAGCCGCGCACGCCCAGCTCGGTCGCCTGGCGCTGCGCCTCGGCGATCGCGGCCGGCCCGGTGCGCGGGTCCACACTGCCGAAGGGGATCAGCACGTCGTTGTTCCGGGCGCAGCCGGCCACCAGGTCGTCGATCGAGTTGGGCTCGTGCTGCATCTGGGTGCGGGCGTCGACCGTGAAGACCACGGCGGCCATCCCCGCGTCCCGGTAGGTCTGCGCGATCGAGTCGATCGAGGGGGTGCGCTCGGCGGCCTTGAAGTACTTCGACGAGGCCTCCATGATGTCGTCCGGCATGGACTGGTGGCCGCAGTCGTCGATCTCGAGGTGCACGTGCATGTCCACCGCGGTGATGGCGTCTACGTCGACGGCGCATTCATAGCGCACGGGCGCCTTCGTCATGGTTCCTCCTGGGTGCGGGCGGTGCGGGCTGGGACTGGCGGGTACGTCAGGGGTGGCACGCCGGGCGGCGACGCCGGCCGGGGAGGTTCCCGGCCGGCGTCGGGCCCGGATGCCGGGGAAAGGCCCTACTTCGCGGCGGGCTCGGGCTGCAACTCGGCGGGCAGCTCGGGCATCCGCTCGCCCACGGACTGCAGGTTGGCCTCGATGATGGCCTTGCCCTCGGTGAGCATGGTCTCGTAGTCCCAGCCGCCCTCGTGGTAGTCGGTGCTGACCGGCTCGGGGTGGGACCAGACCTGCAGGCGGTCACCGCCCACGCCGATGGCCTGGCCGGAGATGCCCGCGGCGGCGTCGGAGGACAGGAAGGCGACCAGACCGGCCACGTCCTGCGCCGGGCCGAAGCCCAGGTCCTTGCGGAAGAACTCCGGCATGGCCTCGCCGCGCTCGTCGGCCTCGACGGCCTTGGCGAAGAACGGGACGGTCTTGGTCATGGCGGTGGCCGCGACCGGGATGACCGCGTTGACACTCACGCCGGCCTTCTTCATCTCCAGCGCCCAGGTGCGGACCATGCCGACGATCCCGGCCTTGGCGGCGGCGTAGTTGGTCTGGCCGAAGTTGCCACGCTGGCCGGTCGGGGAGCCGATGGTGACGATCCGCCCGGCCACGCCGTTCTCCTTGAAGTAGGCGTAGGCGGAGCGCACGCAGGTGAACGTGCCCTTGAGGTGGACGTTGATGACGGCGTCGAAGTCCTCGTCGGTCATCTTCAGCAGCGACTTGTCCCGCAGGATGCCGGCGTTGGTGACGAGGATGTCCAGCCCACCGAAGGTGTCCACGGCCGTGCGCACCAGCAGGTCGGCGGTCTCCGAGGACCCGACCGGGGCCACCACAGCGGTGGCCTTGCCGCCGGCCTCGGTGATGGAGGCGACGGCCTGGTCCGCGGTCTCCTGGCTGACGTCGTTGATGACGACGGCGGCTCCCTGCCGGGCGAGCTCCTGGGCGTAGGCCAGGCCGAGGCCTGCGCCGGACCCGGTGACGATGGCGACCTTGCCGTTGAGGGACATGGCTTCTCCTTCGGGGGATGAGGTTCGGTGTGAGGTGCTGGCACCATGACAACCCATACCGTTGAGAAAGTCAATGATCCATTCTGACCACGGATAAGGACGGCGCCCCGACAGCGACTCTGGCACGGTGGATGCGGGCGCAGATCCAGGCTTTCCCTCCCCGGAATGACGTCTACACTTGAGAAGATCAATGGTTGGCCGAACGTAATGAGGACCCATGGCGACATCCACCCCCCAGGGAACGTCTGCGGCGGGCACCGTGGAGGACACGGGCATCGAGCGGTTCCTCGCCGGTGAGCTGGCCCAGCAGATCCACTTCCTCACCGCCCGGGCCCGCGGACGTGGCTCCGGTCACGCCAACCAGAGGCTGGCCCCGCTGGGCATCAAGGTCCGCCAGTACTCGGTGCTGTCCCTGGCGGCCAGCGGCCTCAAGCCCTCCCAGCGTGAGCTCGGTGAGTTCCTGGCCCTCGACCCCAGCCAGATCGTCGCCCTCGTCGACTCCCTCGAGGACCTCGGCGCCGTCCGCCGTGAGACGGACCCGCGCGACCGCCGCTCCAAGATCATCGTGGCCACCGAGCCCGGCATGGAGTTGTTCGAGAAGGCGCGGGACATCCTGCTCGAGTCCGAGGACGAGACCCTGGGGACCCTCTCGGCCCGGGAGCGCAAGCAGTTGCGCGGCCTGCTGCTGAAGATCGCCTTCTGACCCCCCCTCGTATCACTTCGGGGGCAGTCTTCGCTAGTGCAGCGCGCCGGGACTAGACAACGCTGCCCTCAAAGCGGGGTGGGTGGGGGCGCGAGCAGGGCGCGCAGACGACGGCGGCCGGGCA
>DATBUG010000499.1:0-1786 GCA_036516315.1 Citricoccus sp. | reverse complement strand
AGGACCTGGACGGCCAGGTCCACCACGCGGTCGCGGCGGCGCAGGTTGATGTCGTCCATCTCGGCCAGAAAGCGCATGGTGCGGTCCAGGCCCAGTTCGGACACCCTGGCCTGCAGGGCGCGGATGTCCTTGGGCAGGCAGCCGCCGCCGAAGCCGACGCCGGCGTTGAGGAACTTCCGTCCGATGCGCGGGTCGTGGCCGATGGCATCGGCCAGGGTGCCGATGTCCCCGCCGACGGTCTCGGTGATCTCGGAGAAGGCGTTGATGAAGGAGATCTTGGTGGCCAGGAACGCGTTGGCGGCGACCTTGACCAGCTCGGCGGTCTCGTAGTCGGTGGCGATCCAGGGGGTGTGCTCGGCCAGGGACTGGGCGTACACCTGGCGCAGCACCTGTTCGGCGTGCTCGGAGGCGACCCCGACGACCAACCGGTCCGGGCTCAGGGTGTCCTTGACGGCGAAGCCCTCGCGCAAGAACTCCGGGTTCCAGGCCAGCTCCACTTCACCGGGCAGCCCGGCACGGGCCCGGGTGGTGGCGATCAGGGTGGCCAGGCGGGCGGCGGTGCCCACCGGCACGGTGGACTTGCCCACGATCAGCGCGTCGCGGGTGATGTGCTGGGCCAGCGAGCGTGCCGCGGCGTCCACGTAGCGCAGGTCCGCCGCGGACTCGCCGGGCTTCTGCGGGGTGCCGACCCCGATGAAGTGCACCTCGGCCCAGGCCCCGACCTCCGCGTAGGAGGTGGTGAACCGCAACCGGCCCGAGTCCACGTGCCGGCGCAGCAGCTCGGCCAGCCCGGGCTCATGGAACGGCAACTCCCCGGCGGACAAGGCCTCGATCTTGGCCGGATCGATGTCCAGGCCGACCACCTCGAACCCCAACTCCGCCATGCACGCCGCATGCGTGGCCCCCAGATACCCCGTCCCCACCACCGAGACCCGCAGCGGGGTCCTGCCGGCCGGATCTGGAGGGGCGGTGCGGTCATCGGTGGTCGTCACGGTGGCGTTCAGTCCTGTCGGGTCGGCGGCAGCTGGCAGACCGCGTGCGGTCTCCGGGCAGAATAGGCCTCCCAGGGCCGGCAGACCACACCGGCAGGAGAACGGCCGGACAACGGCACGCGAATTCCCCTCCGCCCGGCGCCCACGTGCACCGCGGGTATCGGCACCGTGCGGGGTGACTCCGGCACGTGTCAATCGAGTGAGCGCGCCGCGGCCCTGCCGCTTTAGGCTGTGGCCATCCAGATGTCAACACCGGGGGAGCCATGAGCCAGATCTCGCCTGCCGTGGAGCACGGGCCTGCCCCCGGCGGTCAGCGGCACCCACATCGCCGGGACATCCAGGGCTTGCGCGCCGTGGCCGTCCTCGCCGTGTTCCTGGACCACCTCGCGGGCTGGCCCCGCGGTGGGTTCGTGGGCGTGGACATCTTCTTCGTCATCTCTGGATTCCTCATCACCGGACTGCTGTTGCGCGAGTACGAGCGGACCGGGACCATCTCGTTCCGGACCTTCTACGCCCGCCGCGTCAAGCGCATCCTGCCGGCCTCCGTGCTGGTCCTGGCCGTCACCACGGTGCTGGCCAGCCTGCTGTTCCCCCTCACCCGGACGCTGAGCACCGTCGGCGACGCCCTGTGGGCCCTCGTGTTCGCCGGCAACTGGCGGTTCGCGGTCAGCGGCACGGACTACTTCCAAGAGGGCACCCTGCCCTCACCCCTGCAGCACTACTGGTCCCTCGGGGTCGAGGAGCAGTACTACCTCCTCTGGCCGCTGCTGATGGTCATCGTCCTGGCCACGGCC
>DATBUG010000498.1:0-3425 GCA_036516315.1 Citricoccus sp. | reverse complement strand
CGGTCCCATCCGGGGTGGCCGGACGGTGATGGAGCGCATAGCCTCCTGACGTGAGCATTTTCACTCCCTCCGAGACCGACACCTCGCCCCTGCCCGTCACGATGTTCGGCCCGGACTTCCCGTTCGCCTACGACGACTGGGTCAGCCACCCGGCCGGCCTGGGGGCGCTGCCGGAGCCCGTCCTCGGCCGTGAAGTCGCCATCATCGGGGCGGGGCTGTCCGGGATGGTGGCCGCCTACGAGCTGATGAACCTCGGGCTCAAACCGGTCGTCTACGAACCCACCCGGATCGGCGGCCGGCTGCGCACCCACCGTTTCGACGGGGCCGAGAACGTGGTGGCCGAACTGGGCGGGATGCGCTTCCCGATCTCCGGCAGCACCTTCTTCCACTACGCCGACCGGCTCGGCCTGCAGCACCGCCCGTTCCCGAACCCGTTGACGCCCGCGGCGGGGAGCACGGTGATCGACATCGGCGGCGAGACGTTCTACGGGCAGACGCTGGAGGACCTGCCGGAGGCGTTCGCCCGGATCGCCCGGGCCTGGGACGCCGCCCTGGAGGAGATCGGGTACGGCGAGATCCAGGACGCCATCCGCCACCGGGACGTCCCCCGCCTCAAGCAGTGCTGGGACGGCCTCGTCGCCGAGTGGGACGACCGCACCTTCTACGACTTCATCGCCCGCTCGAAGGCCTTCGGCTCCCTCTCCTTCCGGGACCGCGAGCTGTTCGGCGTCGTCGGCTTCGGCACGGGCGGCTGGGACTCCGACTTCCCGAACTCGATGCTGGAGATCCTGCGGGTGGTCCTGACCAACTGCGACGCCGACCAGCGGCTCGTCGTCGGTGGTGTGGACCAGCTGCCCAAGGGGCTCTGGGACCTGCCGGTGCGGGCGGACAGCCCCTGGCCGGCCGGGACCACGCTCTCCACCCTGCACCACGGCTCCACGCTCGCCGCGGCCTCGGCCATCCGCAAGGACGACGAGGGCAGGTTCCACGTGCGCGACCGGTGGGGCACCGCGCGCCAGCACCACGCGGTGGTGGCGACCTGCCACAGCTGGCTGCTGACCACGGAGATCGACTGTGACGAGGCACTGTTCTCCCAGGAGATGTGGATGGCGCTGGACCGCACCCGCTACATGCAGTCCACGAAGACCTTCGTGATGGTGGACGAGCCGTTCTGGCTGCGCACCGACCCGCAGACGGGACGGCACCGGATGAGCATGACCCTCACGGACCGGCTGACCCGCGGCACCTACCTGTTCGACGACGGGCCGGAGCGCCCGGGCGTGATCTGCCTGTCCTACTCCTGGATGTCCGACTCGCTGAAGATGCTCCCGCACGCGGTGGACCGCCGCGTCGACCTCGCGCTGAACGCCCTGGAGAAGATCTACCCCGAGGTGGACATCCGCCGGCACATCGTGGGGGAGCCGGTCACCGTGTCCTGGGAGGACGACCCGTTCTTCCTCGGGGCCTTCAAGGGCGCCCTGCCGGGGCACTACCGGTACAACCACCGCATGTACACCCACTTCATGCAGCGGGAGCTGCCCGAGAGCCAGCGGGGGATCTTCATCGCGGGGGACGACGTGTCCTTCACCCCGGCCTGGGCCGAGGGCGCCGTGCAGACCGGACTCAACGCCGTGTGGGGCGTCATGGACTACGTGGGGGGCGCCAGCCACGCGGCGAACCCCGGCCCTGGGGACCTGTTCGACGAGATCGCCCCCGTGGCACTGGCGGACTGAGGGGCCGTGCGCATCGCCGTGTGGCAGTGCCGGCCCGGGCCCCTCGACGTCGAGGGCAACCTCGCCCGCCTCGAGACCGCCCTGGGCCGGGCCGCGGACCGGGGCGCCGACGTGCTGGTGACGCCGGAGATGTTCACCACCGGGTACGACATCCCGCCGGAGGACACCCACCGGCTGGCCGAACCCCCGGACGGCCCCACCGCGCAGCGGATCGCGGGACTGACGGAGCGCACCGGGGTGGCCGTGGCCTACGGCTACCCCGAACGCGGCGCCGAGGGGGCCCTCTACAACGCCGCCCAGCTGATCGACGCCGGCGAGGCGGTACTGCGCCACCGCAAGATGCACCTGTTCGAGGACCTGGACCGGGACCGCTTCACCCCGGGGGACGCCCCCGTGGCCGTGGCCGGGTTCCGGGGGCGCCGGGCCGCCCTGCTGATCTGCTACGACGTGGAGTTCCCCGAGCCCGTGCGGGCGGCCGCGCTGCGCGGGGCGGACGTCGTCCTGGTCCCGACGGCGAACATGGCCGGTTTCGAGGTGGTGTCCACGACTCTCGTCCCGGCACGGGCCTACGAGAACGGGGTGCACGTGGCCTACGCCAACTACTGCGGCCGTGAGGGCGGGCAGGTCTACGCCGGCCTCAGCGTGGTCTGCGGACCGGGCGGCACGCTGGGGACCCTGCCCGCGGCGGGCGAGGACCTGCTGGTGGTGGACGCCGGGACCGGCGGGGGAGGGCCGCCGTACCTGCGCGACGTGCGCTGGGACCTGTTCGGGTCGTCGTCGCCGCAATGACCGCGCAGTGACCGCAGGCCCGGCGGCGTGTGTGCCCCCGACCGGAATCGAACCGATGGCCTACCCTTTAGGAGAGGGTCGCTCTATCCTACTGAGCTACGGGGGCTCGGACCGTGGGCCCGCCCGCTGCGGACGGGGCGCCGGTCACCCGAACATCCTACGCGGTCGCCGGCGGGTGCGTGCCACCCGGCGCGACCACCGCATGCACCACTCGCGCACGGGCCCTACCGGGCGCCGGGACGTCGCGCCGCCGCCACGCGCTCGCGGGCGGCCCGCCGGATCCGGCCGGCCACCAGCACCACGATCCAGGCCGTGATGGCCACCAGCAGCACCCAGCGCACGGCGGTGAACGCTGCTGCCGTCCCCGCGCCCGCCCCGCCGGCGTGCAGGGCCGACTCGATCAGCACGTTCTCGACGATGTCCACAACCGCGAACACCACTCCGGCGGCATAGGACGCCCACCGCCCCCAGCCGCGGGGCAGGCACCAGGCGGCCACGGCGGACACGGACAGCGCCACGGTGACCGGGAAGATCACGCCCGCGGTCTTGTGCACCCAGTTCAGCTGTCCGTGCGCGGCCTCGTCCATGGCGGCGTCGAGCGTGGCGAGCTGCGAGGCGTCGTAGAGGAACTGCTGGTCCGGCATGGCCAGCCCTCCGGTCAGCTGGCTCATCTGCGGCAGGACCATCAGGTGCAGGTAGAAGAACATGAAGGCGGTGGTGCCCAGCAGGGCCGCCACCAGCATCCCGGGACTGCCTTCCTGCTGGCCAGAGGCCTGCAGGTCCCGGCGGACCTGGTCCACCGAGGGCCGGGGGTGCCGCGTGGGCCCGCCGGCGCCGGGCCGGTCCGTCCGGCCACCCGGGGCTGCGGCGTCCGGGGCGGTACCGGGGCGGCCGGTCACCGTC
>DATBUG010000497.1:0-4131 GCA_036516315.1 Citricoccus sp. | reverse complement strand
GCCCCGGCGTCGCGCAGGGCGGCCCCGGCCTTGCCGGAGTCGGCGGACAGCCCCAGCAGCAGGTGCTCGGTGGAGACGTACTCGTCCCCGAGGGCCTCGGCCTGCTGCTGGGCGGCCTGGATCGTCAGCAGCCCCTGGCGGGAGAGCTGGGCCTGGGCCACCGAGGCCCCGGAGGTGGCCGGGAGCTGCTTGATGGCCGTCGAGGCGGCGGTGGAGACGACGTCGGGATCCACGCCGGCCGCCTTGAGCACGGCCACCGCCACGGACCCGCGCTGGTCCATCAGCGCTTTCAGGAGGTGGACGGGCTCGATCTGGGGGTTGCCGAGCGTGGAGGCGTGCATGGCCGCAGCCGACAGCACCTCCTGGCTCTTCGTGGTGAATTTCGCATCCATGGCGTACTCCTCCCTCCCGGTCCCCCGGGCGGTCACTGACGGAAAGATCCCAGCACAAAGTTGAGTGTACTTAACTCAACCCCGCGGTGGCGAGACCTATTCCCCGGTCTTGTGTTTCTTGTTGTCCTTGGTCCAGTCGTTCTTTCTCTCCTTGGTCTTCCCCTTGGTCTTCCCCTTCGTCTTCCCCTTTGTCTTCCCCGCGGCGGTGCACGTCGACGGGGGACCCACCGGGCATTATCCTGACTGCTCTGGACCATCCTCGCTCCACCGGAAGGCCGCTCATGCCCACCTCACGCGTCCGGCGTCTCGCCGCGACCGCCCTCTGCGCCTCCGCCCTGGCCCTGTCCGGGTGCGCGGTGCTCGGCCCGGCCGGGTCCGGCGGTCCCGGTGACGGTGTCCAGGTCGACCCGAACCAGTCCGTGCCGCTGCTCACCCCGGGCCAGCTCACCGTCTGCTCGGACATCCCCTACCCGCCGTTCGAGTTCCAGCAGGACGGCAAGACCGTGGGGTACGACATCGACATCGTCCAGCGGATCGCGGACGACCTCGGCGCGGAGCTGAACATCGTGGACTCCTCGTTCGAGGGCATCCAGTCCGGCGCCTCGCTGACCGGCTGTGACGTCAACATCTCCTCGATCACCATCACGGACGAGCGCCGGCAGACCATGGCGTTCTCCATCCCCTACCTGAACGACGACCTGGTGCTCGTGGCCCCGAAGGACTCGGGGATCACGGACCTGGAGTCCGCGCAGGGCAAGCGCATCGGGGTCCAGCAGGCCACCACGGGTGAGTTCTTCGCCGAGGAGAACGGCCTGGACATCGTGCAGTTCGAGGACGGGGGCATGCAGGTCGAGGGCCTGCGCTCCGGGAGCGCGGATGCGGTCCTGGGCAACGGCTCCGTGCTGCTCTACCAGCTGAAGGACGACCCGAAGTACGAGGTCGTGCAGACCTTCGACACCGGTGAGCAGCTGGGCATGGGCATCTCCCCGGACAACGCACTGCTGCTGAGCTTCGTCAACCAAACCCTGATCGAGATGGAAGAGGACGGCACCCTGGACGAGTCCCGGGTCCGTTGGTTCGGCGAGGAGGCCGTGCAGTGAGCGAGAACCAGCCCGGACGGACCCCGGTCCCGGTGCAGCAGTCCGAGCCCGCCGAGGCCCGCCGCCCCGGGGGCGCGCGCCGCCGTCGCCAGGTCTCCCTCGGCGTCCAGGCGGCCGTGTTCGTCGCGGCCCTGGTGGTCATCGCCCTGGCCGTGGACTGGCAGACCGTGGGCGAGTCCGTGCTCAACTTCGGCGCCGTGGCCCCGATGTTCCCGGACATCATCCTCGTCGGGTTCGGCAACACGCTGCTGTACACCGTCACCTCCTTCGCCGTAGGCCTGGTGGGAGGCATGCTCCTGGCCCTGATGCGGATGTCCGCGTTCCCCCCGTACCGCTGGCTCGCCACCGTCTACACCGAGTTCTTCCGCGGCGTCCCGGCCCTGCTGGTCTTCCTGGCCTTCGGCTACGGGGTGCCCTTCGCCTTCGGGGTGCAGTGGCCGATCCCGATCGTGGTGATGGCCTCCCTGGGCCTGGTCTCCGCCGCCTACATCTCCGAGACCCTGCGCGCGGGCCTGCAGGCCGTGCCCAAGGGACAGTACGAGGCCGCCCGTTCCCTGGGCATGCCCGGCTGGCGCGCCATGGTCACGATCGTCATCCCGCAGGCGTTCCGCCTGGTGCTGCCGCCGCTGACCAATGAGGTCATCCTGCTGACCAAGGACTCCTCCCTCGTCTACGTCCTGGGCCTGGCCGCGCACGAGTTCGAGCTGACCAAGTTCGGGCGGGACGGCATCACCGCCCTCGGTGCCGGCCTGACCCCCGTGCTCGTGGCCGGCCTGATGTACCTGATCATCACGGTGCCCCTGTCCCTGCTCGCCCGCCGCTTCGAGTCCCGCAGCGCCCGCGGCTCCCGGTCCTGACGGCCCGGACCACCCCGGACGAACCCGGACGAACCCGCAGAAAGTCGATCCCATGACGAACCCCTCCCCCACCGGTCCGGCCGCCCCCGCGGTGCACGCCACCGGCGTGTCCATCACCGGGCTGAACAAGTCCTACGGTTCCAACCACGTCCTGAAGGGGATCGACCTCGAGGTCGCCCCCGGTGAGGTGGTCTGCCTGATCGGCCCGTCCGGGTCCGGCAAGTCGACCCTGCTGCGCTGCGTGAACCTGCTGGAGGTGCCCGACTCCGGGACGGTGGCCGTCGGCGGCTTCGAGGCCACGGACGAGGACGTGGACCTCAACGCGATGCGCCGGCACGTGGGCATGGTCTTCCAGCAGTTCAACCTGTTCCCGCACCTGACCGTGCTGGAGAACTGCACCGTGGCCCAGGTCAAGGTGCTGCGCCGCAGCAAGGCGGAGGCCGCCGAGGTGGCACGGACCAACCTCGAGCGCGTGGGGCTGGACGGGATGGAGAAGCGCTACCCGGACCAGCTCTCGGGCGGCCAGCAGCAGCGCGTGGCGATCGCCCGGGCCCTGTCCATGGACCCGCAGCTGATGCTGTTCGACGAGCCCACCTCCGCGCTCGACCCCGAGACCGTCGGCGAGGTGCTGGCGGTGATGCGCCGGCTGGCCGGCGTCGGGATGACCATGCTGGTGGTGACCCACGAGATGAGCTTCGCCCGCGAGGTGGCGGACCGGGTGGTCTTCATGGACGGTGGCGTGGTGGTCGAGGAGGGCCCGGCCGCCCAGGTCATCGGCAACCCCCAGCAGCAGCGCACCCAGGACTTCCTGGCCCGCGTGCTGAACCCCACCGACGTCGACTTCTGAGGCGGACGGGCGGGCTACGCTCGTCCTATGCCGACTCACGTGTTCCGCCGGGCGGCGCCGCAGCGCACCTACCGCCGCCCGCGCGTGACGCTGTTCCACGTCATCCGGCGCACCGTCATGAAGCTGGTGGACATGCAGGTGTGGGACGTGGCCGGGTCGATGACCTTCTACTCCCTGCTCTCCGTGGCGCCGGCGGTGATCTCCGTGGTGTCCATCGTGTCCCTGCTGGGCCTGGAGGACGAGACGGTGCACACCGGCGCCGAACTGCTCCACGAGCTGCTGCCGGGCCTGAACCCGGACGTCGTCTCGGCGGCCCTGCTGACGCTGGCCAACACCGACGGCGGGGTGCCCGGCGTGGTGCTGGGCCTCGTCGGGTCCGTCATCGCCGCCTCCAACGCCCTGGCCTCCTTCCACCGGGCCCTGCACCGCATCCACGACACCCGCGAGGGCCGGCGGTTCCTGTGGTTCCGCACGGTGATCTTCGTCGAGACGCTGGCGCTGATGATCGCGGTGATCTCGGTGCTGCTCCTGGTGCTGATCGGCGGCGGGCTCTCCGAGCGGCTCGGTGACCTGCTGGGCCTGCCGGACACCACGGTGGCCACCTGGAACGTGCTGAAGTGGCCGGTGATCCTGGCCCTGATCGTCTTCGCCGTCACGGTGGGCTACCACTGGGGCCCCAACGTGGTGCAACCGCACTTCCGCTGGCTGTCCTGGGGCGGGCTGACCGCCGTGCTGATCCTGTTCGGCATGACCGTGCTGCTGGGCTATCTGGCCGAGCGATTCGGGACCTTCGACCGCGTGCTGGGCACCCTGAACGGCGTCGTGGTGGTCATGGTGCTGCTGTGGATCAGTTTCATCGTGCTCGTGGCCGGGGCGGCCTTCGACGCCGAGCTGCTGCGGGCCCGCCAGCTGGCGGCCGGGCTGCCCGCCTGGGA
>DATBUG010000496.1:0-2342 GCA_036516315.1 Citricoccus sp. | reverse complement strand
ACTCCCGCCTCTCCACGCTGTTCTACCTGCGGGCCCGTGGCGGGTCCGAGACCTACACGGGCGAGGAGCTGGACCGACTGGTCGGGCTCGAGGTGAAGGCCGTGCGCGAGGTCGCGGACCGGCAGGCCGCATCCGGGGAGGACTCCTAGGCCGGCCGCGGCCTCAGCCGCGTCCAGCGGTGGCGGGGCCCGCATCCCGGCGCACCCACCGGCGCCAGGCCCAGGGGCAGAGCACGCACGTCACGCCGACCGCCGCGCCGATGAGGGTCTCGATGAACCGGTCCCTCAGCAGGGCGGGGCCGTCCACCGGTGCCCCCGTCCCCACCATCGCCAGGACGGTGGACAGCAGCGCGAGCGGGGTGACCACCATCAGGGCCAGGACGTACTGCCGGGCGATGTACAGCTCGGCCAGGGTCTGGAAGAGCGCGATGATGAGGATCATCAGCCACGGTTCGGGCTGCAGCCACAGGATGACCGCCATGAGGACCAGGCCGAGGAACGTGCCGATGATCCGCTGCAGTCCGCGGTTGACGCGGTACCGGGTGGAGTGCCCGACGAGGGGCACCACGGCCGCGATCATGGCCCAGTAGTTGTGCTCGATGCCCAGCCACGGGCCCAGCGCGGTGGCCAGGGAGCCGGCCACGCCGGCGGCGATGACGTACCACACGGCCTCCCGCCAGATCCGCCGGTGCTCGCCAGAGGTCGAGTGCACCCGGGGCGTCCAGACGAGGGGCTGCCGGCGCGAGGGCAGGATGCGGGAGCTGAGCCCCACCACGACGGCCCACGCCATCGTGACCACCGCGGTCAGCATCGCCTCGCCGAGCGGGGGCTGGTAGGGCACCGAGGCCACGGCGGCGAACGCGAAGATGTGGAACAGCGAGCCGGCCGGGCGCAGCTTCCAGTAGCTGGCGATCACGGTGCACACTCCGGCCACCACGGTGGTCAGGGCCACGAGCCCCCACGGGTTCTCGGACTCGGAGAAGCCATGGCGTCCGGCCAGGGTGGCCGCCAGGATCACGGCGATCATCAGGAGCCCGGCCCGCAGCTGCATGTGGAGCCTGACTCCGTGCGTGGTGTTGCGCCCGTAGATACCGGTGAAGGCGCCGAACGAGGCGAAGATCGCCAGGTCAATCCTGCCGATGAGCAGCAGGGTGAGCAACGGGACCAGCACCGTGACCCCGCAGCGGATCCCGACCTCGTGGTCCTTGTTGGCCGGAGCGATGGTGAACAGGGAGGGGAGCGGATTGATCTCCGACATCTGCACGGACGTTCTCCCCTTCCCGGCCCCGGTCCGACCGGCCCTGTCTGATACATACCATGGAGTGCGTGCCAGAAACCGCTGCCTCCCGCCCCGTCGTGACCCACCCCACCCCCGGACGTGACGCCGGCCCCCCGCCGGCGCCCGCCTCCCCGCGGGACTTCGGCTTCGTCGTCGGGACCCGGCTGACCGGTCCGGACGGCGCCCCGCGTCCGGGGCGGACCGGGACCATCACCACCCCGCACGGGCTGGTCCACACCCCCGCGTTCATCCCGGTGGCCACCCAGGCCACCGTCAAGGCGGTGCTGCCGGAGTCCATGAGCGAGCTGGGGGCCCAGGCGCTGCTGGCCAACGCCTACCACCTGTACCTGCAACCGGGACCGGACATCCTCGACGAGGCCGGGGGCCTGGGTGCGTTCATGAACTGGCCGGGGCCCACCTTCACGGACTCCGGCGGCTTCCAGGTCATGAGCCTGGGCTCGGGGTTCAAGAAGGTCATCGACATGAAGGGCCCGGCCGCCCCGTCCGGCCAGGGCGCCGACGACGCGGTGGCCCCCGGCAAGGAGCGGCTGGCCAACGTGGACGACGACGGGGTCTGGTTCAAGTCCCACCTCAACGGGGACCGGCACCGCTTCACCCCGGAGGTCTCGGTGGGCATCCAGCACCAGCTGGGCGCGGACGTCATGTTCGCCTTCGACGAGCTCACCACCCTGCACAACTCGCGCGGCTACCAGGAGGAGGCCCTCGAACGGACCCGCCGCTGGGCCCAGCGCTGCCTGGACGAGCACGCCCGCCTCACCCGCGAGCGCGCGGCGCGGCCCTACCAGGCGCTGTTCGGTGTCATCCAGGGGGCCCAGTACGAGGACCTGAGGCGCACCGCCTGCCGCGACCTGGCCGCCATGCGCAGCGACTTCCCGGACGGGTCCGGGGCGGCCCCCCACGGCTTCGACGGCTACGGGATCGGTGGAGCGCTGGAGAAGGAGAACCTGGGCACGATCGTGGGCTGGTGCGTGCAGGAGCTGCCCGAGGACAAGCCCCGGCACTTGCTGGGGATCTCCGAACCGGACGACCTGTTCACCGCCGTG
>DATBUG010000495.1:0-4745 GCA_036516315.1 Citricoccus sp. | reverse complement strand
GACGCCGGCCTGCTCGAGTTCCTTGTAGGCGCGCGCGACGGTGTTGGCGGACACCCCCAGCGCGGCCGCGAGCGCGCGGACAGTGGGCAGCTTGGCCCCGACCGGAAGCCGCTGCCGGTGGACGAGGTCGAGCAGTCCGGTGCGGACCTGCTCGTACGGGGGGACGGTCGAGGATCCGCTGATCACCAGGGCCTGGGTGAGCCAGGCGGGCACGGCGCCCTGCTCGGCGGTCCGCGGCCCGGACCGCGGCGTCTTCTGCTCCCCCACCGCTCACCCTCCCGTGCGCCCGTGTGACCGGGCGCCCTGATCGGCCTGATCGACTAGATCTTCGTGATTGTCCGGTCCACCCTAGCGAACGCGGTGGGTGAGGTGGGTGAGGTCTTGACCCGCCCGTCCCGCTTGTCCCGGATGCCGTCAACGTCCTTAGACTGTGCTGCATGCCTTCTTCCACCTCGCCGATCCGGTTGCTGCACGACCTCCCCCGGGTGACGGTCCGGCACCGCTCGGTCTCGGAGATGTCGAACAACGTCTACCTGTTGACGTCGAAGACCTCCGGGACCCAGGTGCTGATCGACGCCGCGGACGACGCGCCGGCGATCCGTGAGCTGCTGGAGTCGGCGCGCGAGGACACCCCCTGCGAGCCGAAGCTCGCGGTGATCATCACGACCCACCAGCACTGGGACCACGTGCGCGCGCTGGCGGCGGTGGCGGAGGCCACCGGGGCGCCGACGGCGGCCGGCACGGCCGACGCGGAGGCCATCGACGAGGCCACGGGCGTGGCCGCGAAGGTCCTGCTCAACCACGGGGACACGGCCTCGTTCGACGGGATCTCCCTGGCCGTCGTCGGGCTGCGCGGGCACACCCCGGGCTCGGTGGCCCTGGTCTACGAACCCGAGGACGGCCCGCCGCTGTGCTTCAGCGGGGACTCCCTGTTCCCGGGCGGGGTGGGCAACACGCAGCAGGACCCGGCGCGCTTCGAGTCGCTGTTCACGGACGTGGTCGAGCGGCTGTTCGAGGTCTACCCGGACGACATGATCGTGCATCCGGGGCACGGCGAGCCCACGACGCTCGGCGCCGAGCGCCCTCACCTGGACGAGTGGCGCGCCCGCGGCTGGTGAGCCCGGCGCTCACTCAGACGGTGGCTCAGATGCTGGGTGCCAGGCCGTTCTTCCGCCCGACGACGAAGATCCGGCGGAACGGGTAGTTGGTCAGCCGCACCCCGTCCGGGGTGACGTAGGTGGGGTAGGAGGCCCGCATGATCGCCTTGTACTCCTCGACGTAGCGCTCCAGCAGGTTCGTGCCGTCGCGGCGGTCGGCCTCCTCGAGCCGCTGCAGCGAGGGGCGCAGGGCGGCGCCGCGCACCCAGTCGTAGACGGGGTCCTCCCCCGAGAGCGGTTGCGCATAGGTGGTCTCCCACACGTCGGCCTCATAGCCGGCGGCGATGAGCGTCTCGAGGTACTCCTCGAGGGTGTAGACCGACTCCCGCTCCATCACGCCCTCCAGGACGGCCGCGTACTCGGGGCGGCGGGAGAGCTCGGCCATCGTGGCGTGCGAGGGCGCCTCGAAGTTGCCCGGCACCTGGACGGCGAACCAGGCCCCCGGCTTCAGCGCGTCCAGCCATCCGGCCACCAGCTGGCGGTGGTCCGGGATCCACTGGAGCATGGCGTTGGAGACGACGACGTCCACCTCCGGATCCGGCTGCCAGCGCTGGGCGTCCACCTGCTCGAAGGACAGGTTGGCCGGTGCGCCGGGCTCGGCCGCGAGCTCACGGGCGGTGGCGACCATGTCCGCCGAGGAGTCCAGGCCCGTCACGCGCGCCTCGGGCCAGCGCTCGGCCAGGGTGGCGGTCATGTTCCCGGGGCCGCAACCGAGGTCGACCACGACTTGCGGGTCGTGGGCACGGATCCGCGCCGTGAGGTCCCGGAAGGGCCGGGCCCTGCGGTCCGCGAAGACGCTGTACTGCTCCGGATCCCAGGTGAAGTCGCGCATGGCTCCACGCTAGCGGCAGCGGCCCGGCCGCGGGTCCGGCCGATGACGCGGGACGACACAACCGCCGCGCCCGGACACCGGTGCCGGGGCAACTAGGCTGGCAGGGATGCTGCTCACCGACCTGCTCCCCGCCCCGGACGCCCCCCGGCCGTCCCCCGAGACCGTCTACGAGTCCTTTGTGGACTGGGCCCGGTCCCGGGGCATCACCCTGTACCCCGCACAGGACGAGGCGGTCATGGAACTGGTGCAGGGCCACAACGTCGTCCTGGCCACCCCCACCGGTTCCGGGAAGTCGCTGGTGGCCCTGGCCGCGCACTACCACGCGCTGGCCACGGGGCAGCGCACCTACTACACGGCACCGATCAAGGCCCTGGTCTCCGAGAAGTTCTTCGCCCTGGTGGACGTGTTCGGTGCCGAGAACGTCGGGATGGTCACCGGTGACTCCTCCGTCAACGGCGAGGCCTCGATCATCTGCTGCACCGCGGAGATCCTGGCGAACCTGGCCCTGCGCGAGGGTTCTGGCCTGGACACCGGGCCGGTGGTCATGGACGAGTTCCACTTCTACGCCGACCCCCAGCGCGGCTGGGCGTGGCAGGTCCCGCTGCTCGAGCTGCCGCAGGCCCAGTTCCTGCTGATGAGCGCCACCCTCGGGGACACCACCCGGTTCGAGCAGGACCTCACGGAGCGCACCGGCCGGCAGACGGTCACGGTGGCCCACGCCGAACGGCCCATCCCGCTGTCCTACGAGTGGTCCGAGGACCCCGTGCAGGACAAGGTCGCCGAACTGGTCGAGACCCGCCAGGCGCCCGTCTACGTGGTGCACTTCTCCCAGCTGGACGCCGTGGAGCGCGCCCAGTCACTGTCCTCGGTCTCCGTGGCCACCCGCGCCGAGAAGGACGCGATCGCCGAGCGGATCGCCGGGTTCTCCTTCGCGGCCGGATTCGGCAAGACGCTGAACCGGCTCGTCCGGTCCGGGATCGGGGTGCACCACGCCGGGATGCTGCCGAAGTACCGCCGTCTCGTCGAGCGCCTGGCCCAGGAGGGCCTGCTCAAGGTGATCTGCGGGACGGACACCCTGGGGGTCGGTATCAACGTGCCGATCCGCACCGTGCTCATCACGGCCCTGAGCAAGTTCGACGGCGAGCGCACGCGGATCCTCAATGCGCGCGAGTTCCACCAGATCGCCGGGCGCGCCGGCCGGGCCGGGTACGACACCTCGGGACTGGTGGTGGTCCAGGCCCCCGAGCACGTGATCGAGAACGCGAAGGCCCAGGCGAAGCTGGCCGCCAAGTTCTCCGGTGTCAAGGACGAGGCCGAGCGGTCCAAGCGGATGCGGCAGTCGGCGAAGTCCGCGCCGAAGAAGACCCCTCCCAAGGGGTTCGTGTCCTGGGGCAGGGCCACGTTCGAGCGCCTCGTGCAGGCCGAGCCGGAACCGATGACCTCGCACCTGCGGATCAGCCACGCGATGCTGCTCAACATCCTGGAGCGGCCCGGGGACCCGGTGATCGCCGTGCGCCGGATGCTCCGCACCAGCCACGAGACCCCGGCCCGGCAGGCGGCCCTGATGCGCCGGGCCCTGGGGATCTTCCGGGAACTGCTGGCCACCGGGGTGGTGGAGAAGCTGGACGAGCCGGACGCCGAGGGCCGCACCGTGGACCTGACGGTGGACCTGCAGCCGAACTTCGCGCTCAACCAGCCGTTGTCCCCGTTCGCCCTAGCGGCCTTCGAGCTGCTGGACCCGGCGGACCCCGGGTATGCCCTGGACATGGTCTCGATCGTCGAGGCCACCCTGGAGCCCCCGCGCCAGGTGCTCTCCGCTCAGGTGAAGAAGGCCCGCGGTGAGGCGGTGGCTGCCATGAAGGCCGAGGGCATGGACTACGCCGACCGGATGAACGCCCTGGACGAGGTGACCTACCCCCAGCCGCTGGCCGAGCTGCTCGAGCAGTCCTTCGAGACCTACCGGGCGGGCGCTCCCTGGCTCAACGACTTCGAGCTCACGCCGAAGTCGGTGGTCCGGGACATGTACGAGCGGGCCATGGGCTTCACCGACTACGTGAACTTCTACGGCCTCGCCCGCTCCGAGGGCGTGTTGCTGCGTTACCTCACCGACGCCCTGAAGGCCCTGCGCCAGACCATCCCGCAGGACGACCGCGACGACGAACTGGACGTGCTGCTGTCCTGGCTGGACGAGATCGTCAAGCAGACCGACTCCTCGCTGATCGAGGAGTGGGAGGACCTGCTGGCCGGGGACATCGAGGAGCTGAAGAAGGACCACGAACAGCTGGCCCCACCGGAGCCGCCGCGGCTGACCGCCAACCGGCCGGTGTTCACGGTGATGGTGCGCAACGCCATGTTCCGCCGGGTCCGGTTGTTCGGCGACGAGCAGGACCGGGCCCTCGGCGAGCTCGGCGCCGCGGCCGGGGACGCGTTCACGGCGCAGGACTGGGCCGAGGCCCTGGACGGGTACTTCGGCGACTACGAGGACATCGACGACGGCGCCTCCGCCCGCGGCCCGCAGTACTTCCGGGTGGACACCGCGCCGGCGTCCGCGGCCGGCGGCCAGGCGCCGGCAGGGATCTCCGGTTCGCGCTGGTGGACCGTCCGGCAGGTGCTGGTGGACCCGGAGGAGAACCTCGACTGGGGCATCAACGCCGTCGTGGACCTGGACGCCTCCGACGAGCTGGGCCACCCGGTGATCCGCGTGGTCTCGGTGGGCCCGCCCGAGCCGGGATGGTCGGTCTGAGGACGGGCACGGA
>DATBUG010000494.1:0-2080 GCA_036516315.1 Citricoccus sp. | reverse complement strand
GCCCAGCAGGGCCACGCGGAGCAGTCGCACGCGGCCGAAGCGGTCGGAGAGCGTGCCCCACACCGGCTGGGTGAAGCCGTAGGCCAGGAAGTAGGCACCGGCCACGGACAGCGCCTGGGCGAGCGTGGCGCCGAGGTCGGCCGCGAGCACCACCAACAGCGGGGAGACCGCGAACCGGTCGAAGCTGGAAGTGAAGGAGGCCAGCGCGACGCCGGCGGGCAACCGGGAGGTGCGCACGCCGGCGTCGGGGGCTGGTGGGGTGGACGAATGCGCGGGCTGGGGCGCGGTCTGATGTGCGGACTGATGTACGGAGTGATGTACGGACGGGCGTTCGGGTGGGTGCGCAGGCGGGCGGTGGGGAGCGGTCACATCACGCCAAGCTACGCGATCCACCGATGCGGTCCACCAGCGCCATCCGCCGGCGCACTGACACGCTCCGCCTGCGCACCGCCCCGCCCCGGCGGGTTACGTACACGAGTGACGTCGGTTTTTACGGCGTGTCTCGACGCCAACCGTGTACGTCACCTCACTGGGGGTCAGGCTGCGGGCGGGGCGGGGTCCGCGTCGGGTGCGGGGTCACCACCCTTGAGCAGGCCCAGGGCGTGGGGCTCCTGGAAGTTCCGCAGCCCGATGGTGCCCATCTCACGGCCAATGCCCGACTGCTTGACGCCACCGAAGGGCGCGCGCTGGTCCAGCAGGGCCGGTCCGTGCGTGTTGTGGAAGACATACCCGGCCTGCAGGCGCGATCCCACGCTCCGGGCCGTGTCCTCGTCCGCGGTCCAGACGGAGTTGCACAGCCCGTAGGGGGAGTCGTTGACCATCCGGATCCCGTCCTCAACGTCCTCGTAGGTGAGGATCGGGATGGTCGGACCGAACTGCTCCTCGTTGACCACGCGCAGGGACGGATCCGGGTCCAGCACGAGCGAGGGGCGCATGAAATAGCCCTCGGACCACTCGCCGCCGGGCAGCTCACCGAACTCCCGGACATCGGCGCCGGAGTCCTTGGCCTCCTGGACCAGGTCGGTGACGAACTCCAGCTGGGCCTTCTGGTGGAACGGCCCCATGGTGGTGGCCGCGTCCGAGGCCGGCCCGATCTTCACCTGCTCCAGCCGCCGGGTCAGTTCGGCCACGAGTTCCTCCTTGCGGGAGGAGTGGACGTAGATCCGCTTGGCGTTCATGCAGACCTGGCCGGTGGTGCCGAAGATGCCCATGAACAGCAGGTCCATGCCCTGTTCGGTGAACTCGGCGTCCGGCAGGATCAGCACGGCGTCGTTGCCGCCCAGTTCCAGGGTGACGTTGGTGAGGGACTCGGCGGCCATGGCCATGATGCGCTTGCCGCCGCGGACGGAACCGGTGAAGCAGACCTTGGCCACGTCCGTGTTGGACACCAGGGCCTCGCCGATCTCGGCGTCCTCACCGGTGACCACGTTCAGGACGCCGGCCGGCAGCCTCTCGGCCATGCGCTGGACCGCGCGGGTGGTCGCCAGCGGGCAGGACGGCGGCGGCTTGACCACCACGGTGTTCCCCGCCATCAGGGCGTAGGGCAGGGAGGCGCCGAGGATGGCGATGGGCCAGTTGAAGGGCACGATGATCGTCACCACGCCCATGGGCTGGTGGGAGATCAGCACCTCGGTGGGCGGGCCGGGCAGGGTCTCGACGGCGTCGACCTCCTCGGCGAGGCCACAGGCCAGTTCGGTGCGCTGGACCAGACCGATCAGGTCGAAGGTGGACTCGCCGACGACCTTGCCGTTCTCCGCGGAGAGGATCGCGGCCTCGGCCTCGGAGTTCTCCATGATCGCGCCCGCCGCCTCGGTCAGGTGCGCCGCACGCTCGGCGGCGGACAGTGCGGCCCAGGCGGGGAAGGCCTCCTTCGCGGCGGCCACCGCCTCGAGGGCCTGGTCGCGGGTGGCGGCAGCGGCCTCGCCCACCACCTCCGAGGGGCGCGCCGGATTGGTGATCGTCAGGGTCCGGTCGCTCTGGTGCTCCCGTCCGCCGTAATACAGCGGCGTGCGGGTGGGGGTCTCCACGGAGCCCGCGGGGAGGGGCGTGGTGCTGGTGTCGGTCATGGTGCCTCTTTCGG